>NZ_LWBK01000020.1:0-91931 GCF_001614195.1 Bacillus sp. VT 712
TAAGCGTTTTTGGACCATTGTCCAGTTCACCTATGTTTTTGCGATGTACCTTAGAAAGGCTGCCTTTAACCTAGCCATTCAGTGCATAAGAAAACAAAAAATCGGCAGTATCATTGAGTTTGTGTATCGTGAAACCACAAATGGAACGTCACTTGAGCAAATTAAAAATGAGCTCCAAGTGGCATAGGGTACCTATCATTTCTAATCGAATGGAAATATTTGTATCGGAAAATGCTCATTATCAGTAAAATATGAGGACTTCATATAAAAATATCATCTTTTAGAACATACTTAAAGAAATCCGATAAAAAGGGTTGCTATTTTGAAAAAATTAGTGTTTAATGAACATAGAACGAAAAGGAAATGATTTCATAAAGTTAAGATTGTAAGCGATTTCAGTTTGGTTTGTATAAAGTTGTTTGGGGAGATGACTTTATACAATAATAGCGCGTTTTGAGGTTTATAAAGGGGAGAATAAGCCTTAAACTAATGGTCAAAAAAGGGTTTTCCATTATAAAGATGCAATCATTTTATCCTTTTCATAAAATGGGCGATGAACGCAAAATTCATCGTCTTTTTTATGTCATTTTTTACTGAGCTGTATACCCGCCGTCCATTACAATGGCTTTGGCTTGTCACTCCTTTCGCTTTATCGCTTGCTAGGAAAAGTGCATAATCAGCAATTTCATCAACTGTTAGCAAACGCTGATGTGGAACGAGGGGGTAGATTACTTGTTCTAATACTTTCTCAAGTGAGATGTTACGTGTTTTAGCTAAGTCTTGAAGTTGGTTACGAACAAGTGGCGTATCTACATAACCAGGACAAAGCGCATTTACTGTAATGACATCCTTCTCCAGTCATAAAAAGATGGTAGTATATTACCTGGGGGAATTGAGATA
The DNA here is from genome assembly GCF_001614195.1 of Bacillus sp. VT 712. Classification (NCBI taxonomy): domain Bacteria; kingdom Bacillati; phylum Bacillota; class Bacilli; order Caryophanales; family Bacillaceae; genus Bacillus; species Bacillus sp. VT 712. Next base: position 901 of record NZ_LWBK01000020.1, read on the forward strand.
TGTATTTATTTCAATAAATGAAAATGAAGCACGCCCACAGGGCGTGCTTCATTACAGGGAAGACTAACTATTTCTAACATTGTACACTTATATATTTCAAATCTAGGGAAGTTAATTCTAAACATAACGTTTAAACTTGTCAAGGGTTATAAGTTTAAATGTTAAAAAATCCCGCTTATGCCCATGTGAACTGAATAAGGAAATATATGCAATATCGTATAACATGATTTTTAAAGAAAAGGAGTGAGCTGTGGTTCACTTCTTTTCCTGTTTTAAAGGAAAAAAGAATAAAAAAAGCGAATATCATACATGACGTCAGAAAAAGTCGAATAAGGGGGAACTTCTATGAAACACATAGTTGGTTTTTTTAATGGGATTATGCAAAGGTATTTACCAGATCCATTTTTATTTGTCATTATCCTAACATTTGCAGTGTTTGGATTTGGACTTATCTTTACAGATAGTACCCCAATAAATCTAGTGCAGTACTGGGGAGAAGGTTTCTGGGGGTTATTAGCTTTTTCTATGCAAATGATTCTAGTATTAGTTACGGGGCACGTATTAGCAAGCAGTCCTTTATGTAAAAAAGGATTAACGCGCCTTGCTAGCTTGCCTTCGACTCCAGGACAAGCAGTGGTACTTGTATCGATTATCTCATTACTAGCAAGCTTTATAAACTGGGGATTTGGGCTGGTTGTAGGTGCGTTATTTTCAAAGGAATTAGCGAAACAAGTGAAGTATGTCGACTATCGTTTATTAATTGCGAGTGCATACAGCGGCTTTGTCATTTGGCATGGAGGACTTTCCGGTTCTGTTCCTTTAACGATTGCGACACCTGGTCATTTTGCAGAAGACATGATTGGACTTATTCCAACAAGTCAAACCATTTTTTCTACATTTAACTTAGTGATTGTAGCCGCCTTGTTTGTAGCCGTACCGATTGTGAATAGATTAATGATGCCACCAAAGGAAGAAGCATTTGTAGTAGATCCTGAGCTGTTAAAAGACTTTCAAGCAGCATCGGCTGAGGTTGAGCATATGACGCCCGCAGCACGTTTAGAGAATAGCCGAATTATTTCATTGACAATTGGGGCTGCGGGAATCGTATTTTTAGGTTATTACTTCGTGGAAAAAGGACTTTTATTAAATTTAGATATTGTCAATTTTCTGTTTCTGTTTCTGGGAATTTTATTTCATGGAACGCCTCGTAATTTTTTGAAAGCGGTAACAGAAGCTGTAAAAGGAACAAGTGGCATTATTATTCAATTTCCATTTTATGCAGGGCTGATGGGCATCATGGTATCTTCAGGGTTAGCAACTGTGATTTCAGAAGCATTTGTTTCGATTTCAACTGAAACAACGTTTGCGATGTTTGTTTTTTGGAGTGCTGGAATTGTTAACTTTTTTGTACCGTCCGGAGGAGGGCAGTGGGCAGTTCAGGCTCCGGTAGTTTTAGACGCAGCTCAAGCTTTAGATGTACCAACTGCAAAAGCTGCCATGGCAGTAGCCTGGGGAGATGCTTGGACGAATATGATTCAGCCATTTTGGGCGCTTCCAGCTCTTGCAATCGCTGGGTTAAAAGCAAAAGATATCATGGGATATTGCGTCATGATTTTGTTAGTAAGCGGCGTCATTATTTCATTAGGATTGCTTATTTTTTAATACAGCGATTAGTAAAAGATGTTATCGATAAGCATGCAAAAAATGCCGATACTATAAATGCAGTAGAAGTCGATACTGTAGAAAACGTAAAATTTCTCTTGCAACCGCCACGGATTTTGCTATAATAGCCACGGTGGCTTTTTTAGACACTGGGTGGGTGAGGGATATTGAGAAAAGAAGGAAGAAAATTTGAAAGCGTTATTAGAAAATTTGTTTCAATTGAAACATCATAACACAACGCTTGGAAAAGAAAGCGTTGCGGGCGTTATTTCCTTTTTATCAATTGTATATATCATTGCGATTAATTCAACTATTTTATCAGATGCAGGCATCCCATTAGAAGCAGGTATTTTTGCGACGGTGGCTGTATCGGTCATTGGTTGTTTACTGATGGCGTTTTGGGCAAACGCCCCGCTTATTTTGGTTCCAGGTATGGGAATCAACGCGTTGTTTACGTATACAATGGTACAGTCAATGGGATTAACGTGGCAAGAAGGACTAGCTGCCGTATTTATATCCGGCGTTTTGTTCACTTTACTTGCATTTTCAAGGCTATCTGCAAAGCTTGTGGCTGCGATTCCGCACTCTTTAAAAGAAGCAATTACCGTTGGAGTCGGGTTATTCTTAACATTTATTGGGCTTCAAAAAGGTGGATTGGTTATTCCAAGTGATACAACGTTTGTTGCATTAGGGAATCTATCAGATCCGTTTGTGCTTAGTACGTTGTTGACATTGATGATTACAATTGTGTTATTTATTCGAAATATACGCGGAAACTTTTTGCTCAGCATGATTGCTGGAACGCTTATTGCAATGCTGTTTGGTGTTCAAAATCAATCGAACGGCAGCACCTCTACAAGCTTTCAAGAATTTTTTGCAGGTTTCGGTGCCTTTTCGTTTACAGCGCTTGGACAAATTACGTTTTGGGCTGCGGTGTTCTCGCTAACCATGGTACTTGTATTCGAGAACATTGGATTAATTCATGGCCAATTAGGCATGATGGACCAACAGGAAAAGTTTTCAAAAGCTTTTCAAGCAAACGCTGTTTCTGCCTCTTTGGCAGGTCTCCTTGGCACGAGCCCAACTGTTGCTTCAGTTGAAGGAGCATCAGGTATTGCAGCAGGTGGAAGAACGGGACTTACGTCTTTAATTACAGGCGTGTTATTTTTAAGCTCACTGTTCTTTATTCCATTTATTAAGCTTATTCCAGATAGTGCAATTGCACCGATTTTGATTGTTATTGGTGGTTTGATGATTCAAAATATCAAGAACATCAACCTCCAAGATCTATCAGAAGGTTTCCCAGCGTTTTTAATTATCGCTCTAATTCCGCTCACGTACAGCATTGCTGATGGTATCGCTTTTGGTTTTATTGCATACCCGCTTTTAAAGCTTGCAATCGGCAGAATGCGTGAAGTATCCGCTTTTATGTACGTAATTGCGTTGTTATTTTTCTTGAACTTTGTTTTACATTATATTGCATAAAGTTAAGCAGCTGGATTGCCAGCTGCTTTTTTATTTGAATGGATGATTCTAAGCTCCTAAAAGAAGGAATAAGGTAGACAAAATTCATGCGTGGTTGCATAACTTAGGGCTTCCTATTATGATGATAGGATTATTTTTGATGACTATGCTTAATACGTAAAGCATGACGCTTATTATAGCAGTAGAAGCTACTTTAACAACAGTTGGGGTTTTACTGTTTGTTTATCATGTTTTGGCGCATTTAAAGTCGGAATAGAAGCAAAATATGTCGGCAATTAAAGGGAAAGAGATAAAGGAAAACGCAGTTATTTTATCGAATATCTAATAGTAAAATAACATAAGAAAAGCTTTTTTTATTTATCAAAAGCAGACTAGGCCTAATAAAAGGGGGAGCTCAGCGGTAAGAAGTCTAGTTACTTATTGCGCCTAAAGAGTGGGGTATAAGTTTCTTACTGCGGAAATACTATGAATGAACAGCAGCAGTTTGTACGTGTGAGGGAGTTAGCAAATGAGATTATTCGTTTTAAGCTTCAAGATCGTGCGGTCTATAACGAAGTTGAGCTGCGCAATAGCGTCGAGTTATTAGCTCGCTCCATTGTAGATTTGGCAAATGTTCATTTAAAAGAAGATGCCGACCCAGAAACATCTCTTAAAGCAACAGTGTGTAAGGTGAAGATGGTGTATAACCATATGAATCAAAAAGCAAAACAGCAAGGTTTTGAAGAGGCATATCAAGAAATTCAGGATTTAAAATCGTATGCAGAGAATGAATATGAACAGAAGAATCTTTTAGGATAAGCGATTCAACTAACTCCTTCCTTTGTACAAAAGAAAGGAGAGAGGTAAATTTGTCATCTTTAACAATGCCAGAAACCATTGTAGCATCATTATTAGCGCTATTTGTAATGGGAATTTCCATTCTATTTTTGATGACGCTGATCTTAATGATTGTTAGGAGAGAACGTATTCAGGCTCTTGTAAAAGCAGGCAAGACAGATAATGGTGCTCAGCACAGCCTAGGAGAATACCTCCGGGCAGTTTGGAAGAGACATTAAAAAAGTGCGAGGCAGACGCTTCGCACTTTTTCTTATTTAGTAGGGATGCTATTATTTCGTGCTAAAACAATTTCCGCTGCTTCACTGACGGATGAAACAACAGCAGAAGCGTGTTTTTTCACTTCTTCAGGAGCTGTGGCCATCGCAAAGCTATTCGGCGTTAAGTGAAACATTGGAATATCATTAAAGGAATCACCCACGCATGCTACTTCTTCAGGTTGTAAACCTAAATGATCTAGTAAGATTTGAATAGCATTTCCTTTGCTGATGTGCTTTGGCATGATATCCAAACAGTTTTTGGCAGAAATGTAGGCATCAATTTGCTCTTTAAACTGATGTGTTAAATCAGCTTGAAGAGCTACCAATTCTGAGTGGTCTCCAAGGATTGTAATTTTAGATGGCGAGAGGTTTAATCCAAAAGAGTCGAGCATATTTTCCTGCTCCTCAATTGGGAAAAACATATGCTTTTCAATTTCATTAATGACGTCGGTTTTCGTTTCTACATAGTTCGTATCGTTTGAACAAACTAAGACGACGTGGTTAGGATTTAGCGTTTGTTTGTATAGGCTGGAAGCTAACTCACTTTCAAATACCTTAGCGTGTAGTGAATGATTATCTCTTGTCCAAACAAACGCACCATTTTGACTAATTCGATGAAAGTTATTTTGAATATCAGACGAAATTTTTAGAATTTCACTATCCATTCGTCCTGATGCTAAACAAACATCAATATTGCTTTCTTGAAGCTTTACTAACGCTTCAATATTATGTGTTTCAACATATTTTTCCTGATGAAGCAACGTACCGTCAAGGTCGCTGACAAATAGTTTGATCAACTTAAAAAAGCTCCTTTCAATGAACCGGTCATATTCTTATAAATAGTAGTATACATGCGTATTTATTGTATCAAGAAAACGCTTGTATTTCATATAAAAAGGCTTCCTCGAATCGGAAGCCTTTTTATCATGCTACTTGTGTATTAATGTTTTGATTAGTATAAGTGCGAATCTGTTTAATATACCAACCGCCTACGAATAAAGTAAGAACTGTACCAATACCCATTGATAAACCATAATCTAACCCTAAACCTTCTGGAGCATAGAAGATATAGCAACAAACTACCGCCGTCATAAACATAGATGGAATTCCGCAAATCCAATGGTTTTTAGCATGTTGAAGCAAGTAAATGGTAGCTGTCCATAGCATGACAGTGGCAACGACTTGATTGGTCCAGCCAACGTATCTCCAAAGGAATGAATAATCAATTGTTGATAGATAAAAAGCTGGAACCGCAACGGATAATGTATAAATAAACGTTGCTTTTTTATTTCCTTTTTCTTCTTTATGGTTCTTACTAACAAGATCCTCTAAAATCATACGAGATGAACGTAATGCCGTATCCCCAGTTGTAATTGGTAGAATGATAACACCTAAAATAGCGAGAATGCCTCCTAATGTTCCAAGCCACGATGTTGAGATTTCATTTACTACCGCAGATGGTCCACCAGCAGCAAGTGCTTCTTGAAGGCCACCTGTTCCGTTGAAGAATGTCATTGCAGCTGCTGCCCAAATTAAGGTGATAACTCCTTCTCCAATCATCGCGCCGAAAAATACTTTGCGTCCGTCTTTTTCATTTTTTAGTGTACGAGCAACAATTGGACTTTGCGTACAGTGAAAGCCCGAAATAGCACCACATGAGATAGTTACCATTAATAGAGGCCAAATCGGCAGCTCTTGTGGATGAAGGTTTTCTAATGTTAAATTTGGTACAGATTCTTTTGAAATGAAAATAAGTGCAAATGCAATTGAGACAGCCATGAAAATCAATACTGCACCGAATAAAGGATAAATTCTTCCAATAATTTTATTAACGGGTAGGACCGTCGCTAAAATAAAGTAAGCAAAAATAATAATTAGCGATACGATAAAAGGTAAAGATGTAACGCTTGTAATTAACTGAGCTGGACCAGCTGTGAAAGCTGCCGCTACTAAAATCATAAGCACAAGAGAAACGACATTGATGATCTTTCTCATATTTGCTCCAAGATATTTACCAACTAGCGCTGGGTACTGTGCTCCACCATGGCGAAGAGATAGCATACCAGAGAAGTAATCATGTACAGCTCCTGCAAAGATACAGCCGATGACAATCCAGATGAACGCTACCGGTCCGTATAAAGCGCCCATAACGGCTCCGAAGATGGGGCCAAGACCTGCAATGTTTAAGAGTTGAATTAATGAACCTTTCCACCATTTCATCGGAACGTAGTCTAATGAATCAAACTTTTCATACGCTGGTGTTTGTTTGTTTGGATCTATAACGAAAATTCGCTCAACCACTTTTGAGTAAATGGCATATCCCCCGATTAAAAGGGCAATAGAAGCGAAAAAAGTAACCATGTGAACATCCTCCTAAAAAACAAAAGTTTTAATTATTTGAAAATTTAATATTCTTATCCTAACAAATGTCAGAGGAGGTGACAAGGTATTTTTTTAGAAAAGTTAATTTTTTTAGTTTTTTAATGTTTGAATAGGAAAAATCCACCGTTAGATAACGATGGATTTTTCTTTATTTATTATAGGACGTTAAAATATTTAGCTTCTGGATGAGCGAACACAAGAGCGGTAACGGAAGCCTCAGGCTCCATCATAAAGCCGTCCGTAAGTTGAATACCTATATCTTCAGGCTCAATCAACTTAAATAGCTTGGCTTGATCTTCTAAGTCTGGACATGCCGGGTAGCCAAAAGAGAAGCGTTGTCCTTGATACTTAGCTGAAAATCTTTCTGCCATAGTAAAATCTGGAGAGTCAGGGAAGCCCCAACGGTCTCGAATTTGTTGATGAACACGTTCTGCCAAGCCTTCTGCTAGTTCAAGTGCTAGCGCTTGGAAAACGTGACTCTTTAGAAACTCACCGTTTTCTTTAAACTGAGCGGCACGTTCGCGGATTCCTGTACCGGCTGTAACTGAGAAGAAGCAGACGTAATCCATTTCTTTCTCAACAGGCTTGGCAAAATCAGATAAGCACAAGAACTGTCCTTTCTCTTGACGCGGGAACGTGAAGCGCTCAATTTCTGTCTTCTGGTCAGAAGGGTCATAGATAATTAAATCATTTCCATCTGACTGCGCAGGGAAGAATTGATAGATAACAGCTGGCTTAATTAAGTTTTCCTTTAGAGCTAATTCCAGCAATTCATCTACCGTTTCTTTTAATTGAACGGCTCGTTCATCTTTTTCAGCAAGTAATTTATTAACTTTACCTTTAAGTCCTAGATGATGGCCTAAAAGCATTTGCCAGTTAATGTAGGGTAAAACTTGCGCCAAATCGTAATGCTTCACAACGTGACGTTTTAAATCAGATGGAATAAACACCGGAGCATCCGTTGATACAGCAGACCGTTGTAACACAGCTGTTGCAGTTGTGTTTTCCTGATGTTTTCGCTCTTTAAACGTGACTTTCTTTTCTTGACGAACTTTTAAATCTTCAAGAAGCTGTGTAATCTCTTCTTTGTCCTGAAGCTTATTGGCAAGCGATAAGCCATCCATTGCGTCTTTAGCATATAGAACAGCACCTTCGTATTCAGGTGCAATTTTAAAATCAGTAAACTTACGAGATAGCGCAGCGCCTCCTACCATAATAGGCACGTTGATCTTAGATTGCGTAAGATCCTGAGCTGTTAATACCATCTGCTGAGCTGATTTTACTAGTAGGCCGGATAAGCCAATGATATCAGGCTTTTCCTTTTGCACAGCTTCAATGAGCTGTTGAGGCGTTACTTTAATTCCTAAATCGATCACTTTAAATCCGTTGTTGCTTAAAATAATGTCGACTAAATTTTTACCGATATCATGTACATCACCTTTAACTGTAGCTAAAATCACTTTCCCTTTACCAGAATCGTTTTCTGACGCTTCCATATGCGGCTCTAAAAAGGCAACGGATGCTTTCATGACTTCAGCACTTTGGAGAACTTCGGCGACGATTAGCTGGTTATCATTAAACAAGCGCCCAACCTCTGCCATTCCATTCATTAATGGACCGTTAATAATATCCAATGGGTCATCATATTTAGCAAGCGCTTCTTGCAGATCCGGGAGCAGTCCTTCTTTTGTTCCTTCTACAATATACATAGCTAAACGTTCTTCAAGGTTTAAATTCGATACTTCGATTTTTGACTCTTTCTTTTTATCACGATAAAAGTCTGTAAACGAGCTTAACGTTTCATCGTTAGTAGTAAACAGTAACGCGTCTGCTAGCTTAATTTCTGCTTCAGGGATGGACGCATAGCGCTCTAACTTTTCAGTATTTACAATGGCATAGTCAAGACCAGCTTGCGTACAGTGATAGAGGTATACAGCGTTTAGCACTTCACGCCCAACAGGCGGTAAGCCAAACGATACGTTACTGACGCCGAGAATTGTTTGACAGTCAGGCAATGCTTCTTTAATCATTTTAATTCCTTTTACCGTTTCTTCCGCAGAGCCAATATACTGTTCGTCACCTGTACCAACAGGGAAAACAAGCGGATCAAAAATAATATCTTTAGGGTTGAATCCATGTTTTTGAACCAGTAAATCGTGTGAGCGCTTCGCAATTTCAAGCTTTCGCTCAGCGGTAACCGCCATACCTTCTTCATCAATTGTACCAACCACAAGAGCAGCACCGAATTTTTTTACAAGCGGTAAGATGGCATCGAACCGCTCTTCGCCATCTTCTAAGTTAATGGAGTTAATAATTGCTTTACCCTGTGAGTAGGTGAGGGCACGTTCAATTACGGCTTCGTCCGTTGAATCAATAACAAGAGGGACTTTGACTTTTTTCACAACCTCTTGGATAAACAGTTCCATATCTTCAATTTCATCGCGATCGGGATCGGCTAAGCAAATATCAATAACATGTGCACCATTTTTTACTTGAGCGCGCGCGATTTCAGAAGCTTCTTCAATCTTTCCTTCTGCAATAAGGCGCTTAAATTTACGTGAGCCGATAACGTTGGTACGTTCACCTACAAACAAAGGACGCATGGAGTCATCGTAAATTAATGACTCAATTCCAGAAACAGCATGGTTATGCTCAGGTCGATTTAATGGACGAGGAGAGACGTCTTTCACAGCTTCAGCCAACGCCTTAATGTGAGCAGGCGTAGTACCGCAACAGCCACCAACAAAATTCAACCAACCTTTGTCCGCAAAGCTTTTAATTTTTTGAGCAAGAAGTTCAGGTGATTCATGGTAGTTACCTTCTTCATCTGGAAGGCCAGCATTTGGGTAACAGCTAACAGCAGACGTTGCTAATTCAGATAAAGAGCGAATATGATCCGTCATAAACTCAGGGCCAGTAGCACAATTTAAGCCAACAGATAGAGGCTTGATATGCTCTAATGATAGATAGAAAGATTCAATATCTTGGCCCGCCAGCGTCGTTCCCATCGGTTCGATTGTTCCTGAAATCATAATAGGAAGCTCTTTGCCCGATGCTTCAAATGCAGCTGTAATTCCTAAAAAAGCGGCTTTTACGTTTAGCATATCTTGACACGTCTCCACCAGAAGGAGGTCAACGCCACCGTCTAATAATCCACGAACTTGTTCTTCGTACGACTCGACCAATTCTTGAAAGGTAACTCCGCCCGTTACCGACAATGTTTTTGTTGTAGGACCAATAGCTCCGGCTACAAACCTTGGCCACTCAGGCGTTGAAAACTTATCTCGTGCTGCCACCGCTAGCTTTACAGCTTCGATGTTTAGCTCGTAGGCAAGGTGACCTAAATCGTACTCATCTAATACAATGGAAGTAGAGCCAAACGTATTGGTTTCAATAATATCAGCACCTGCAGCGAAATATTCTTCGTGAATACGCTGAATAACGTGAGGAGCTGTTAGGGTTAAATACTCATTACAACCATCGTACTCTTCGCCACCAAAATCAGCAGCTGTTAAATTTGCGTCTTGAATCATGGTTCCCATTGCACCATCAATAATTAATATTCGCTTTTGTAATTGTTCTTGAATTAATGAGGTCATTTAGTTCTTCCTTTCTGTCGTTACAAGCTGTTTATCGTTGATATAACGAGTTAAAATCTCGGTCATTTCGTAGCGCAAAAACGGTGTAATCAAATAGATACCATTAAATAATTCATAGGCAGTATCGATTAAGTCTTTTGCAATTGCTAATCCTTCAACTTCACCTTTAATTCGATCTTCTCCAGTAGCATCCATGCGTGCTAAAATATCTTCCGACAATTTAATTCCGGGTACTTCATGATGAATGAAGCGAGCGTTACGAGCACTTGTTAGTGGCATGATGCCGATATAAATTGGAGCATCTAAATGTTTCGTTGCTTCGTACACTTCTTCAATTTGTTTTGTTGAGTATAGCGGCTGTGTAATAAAATAGTGAGCACCGTATGAAATTTTCTTTTCAAGTCTGACAACTGCACGGTCTAAATGTCGAACGTTTGGGTTAAATGCCGCTGCGATTGAAAAATTGGTTTTTTGTCCAAGTGGCTTTCCTGAATAGGATAATCCTTCATTAAATTGAGCAATTAAGCTAATTAAATCGAATGAAGAGGCATCATAAACGGATGTAGCTCCAGGGAAATCTCCAATCTTTGATGGATCTCCTGTAATGGCTAATACTTGGTTAATGCCAAGTGTATGAAGTCCCATTAAATGGGATTGAAGTCCGATTAAGTTACGGTCACGACACGTAATATGAACAAGCGGTCGAGCATCCGTTTGCTGCTGCATAAGCGATGCCATTGCTAAGTTGCTTACTCGAGGTGATGCCAGAGAATTATCTGCAAGGGTAACCGCATCAACACCAGCCTTATGAAGAGCTTTTGCACCATCTAAAAATTTTGTTGGTCCGAGCTGTTTTGGTGGATCAAGCTCAACGATAATTGAACGCCTTTCTTTCACAAGATCATGGAGGTGTGGTTCCTTTGTTTGTTCTTGTTCTTTGATTTCTACAACTGGTCTAATCTTTACTTTCTTTTGCGTAATAGGCTTTTCATGCTTCAATGCTTGTGACATCGCTTGAACATGAGCGGGCGTAGTACCGCAGCATCCACCTACTAAACGAACGCCTTGATTGCGAAAAGCTTTGGCGCTTTCAACGAAATACTCTTGATTTGTAGCGTACTCCACTTTTCCTTCTACATAAGCTGGTAAGCTTGCATTTGGATAAGCTGATAAGAAAGCACGATCTAAAAGCGGAACTTCTTCAAGCGATTGAATCATATGAGAAGGGCCTAAACGACAGTTCAGACCGACAACATCTGCACCTAAAGATTCTAACTCTTGAAACGCATCATAAAGGGATGTTCCATTTTGTAATACGCCAATATCATGGAGTGAAACATGCGTAATGATTGGTTTTGATGTCTCTTTTCTAGCCAAGGACAACACCGTTTTTAATTCTTCAAAATCGTAGTAGGTTTCAAATAGCAAGCCGTCAACGCCTTCATTTAACAGCCAAAATAGCTGCTCGCGAATGCTTCGCTTTACTTCTTCTGTTGAGATGGCGTTTTTTTGAAATGAGCGAATGCCCCCTAGTGTACCGACCACGTATGCATCTTTCTTAGCAGCTTGCTTTGCAATTCTGACGGCTGAAATGTTAATATCTTTGACAGCATCTTCTAAACCATATCGTGCAAGCTTTTGATAATTGGCAGCATATGTATTGGTTTGAATGACATCTGCACCTGCTTCTACATATGCACGATGAATGCGCTGAATCTCTTCTTTTTTTGTGATGTTTAGCTCTTCAAAGCAGCTATCAATTCCATGTGAATACAGAAGGGTACCAGTTGCACCATCTCCTATTAAAATGCGTGATTGTAAATCTTCAAGTAACCCCATTTGAAAACCTCCTTAAACGTTCTATTTCATCTGTTATCAGTTGTGTTCAAATAAAAAAAGAAAATGAATTAACAAAAAAAGCCTTCTGTAAGAAGAAGACTTTATTTCTTCTTCTTATCTTCCAAGCGATTTGCTTGCTGGATTTAGCACCATGTCATTTCGACTGGTTGCTGAGGTTTCAAAGGGCCAGTCCCTCCACCTCTCGTGATAAGAATCCATATATGATTATTATTTTAGTTCATTCTGCGATATGTTTACTTAAAAAGAAACGAACGATAAAGATGAAATTTAATCTTATTATCTAATTTATCTGATTTTTGTATATTATACAAGACAATTTCGAAAATTTCACTAATAAATCATAAGAAGAGGGTGGGCATAACAAAACAAATTTCCAAAAATACCAACACTCCCTTTTCTCACCTCTTTACGTTGTCAGAACACGTTCGTTCCATTGCGCTATGGCCACTCGCTTTCCGCGGGGAGGAACCTGAGCTTCCTCCCTGCGCTTTGGGATCTCAGTTTTCCCTCTCTTTCCCGCAGGAGTCGAGTGTCCTACGCTACGCTTCATTCCAGCCTATTTTCAACATTGTTTTCACAATCAATAAAAAACCTGAACGATTAAAAGTGAGGAACTCTCAACCGTTCAGGTTTATCATTGGCTGAATTACTTATTTCTCAGCCTCGGAGTGCATTGAATTAAATTGTTGAAATCTACGTGTTAGAAAAGAAATTATCTAAATAGGTTTAATCAACAGGTCGTCCTTTAGAAGCCTCTAAAATTTGGAACCACTGCATGCGATTCACCTTTAAGTCCAACGCTTGAATAGCTACATCAATGCGGTTCATTTTTCCAGACCCGACAATCGGCATAATAGTAGCTGGGTGAGCTAGTAACCAAGCATAGACAACTTGATCTAACGATTTCGCTCCAATTTCTTCACCGATTTCTGTTAGCTTGTTTCGAACGCGAATGGAACGCTCATCTTCAGCAGTGAAGATGGAGCCGCCACCTAGTGGTGACCAGGCCATCGGCGCTATCTTATGCTGCTGGCATTGTTCAATTGTGCCTTCTTCAAAATGGTTTAAATAAGTAGGCGAGACTTCAATTTGATTCGTAATAAGTGAAAAAGGTAAGAACGATTGAAGTAAATCAAACTGTGAACGTTTAAAGTTCGAGACTCCAAAGTAGCGTACTTTTCCTTCTTCTTTAAGCTGAATAAACGCATCTGCTACTTCTTGTGGATCCATAAAAGGATCTGGACGGTGGAGGAGTAAAACATCTATATAGTCCGTATTTAAATTCTTTAATGACTGGTTGGCGCTGTTGATGATATGTTCTTTGCTCGTATCATAAAAATTAATTTTACGCTCTGGATATTTATCAGACGTTAGCTTAATGCCACATTTTGTAACAAGTTGCATAGACTCGCGTAAAGAAGGCTTTTGCGCTAACGCTTGCCCAAATAACTTTTCACAGCTGTAGTTACCATAAATATCCGCATGGTCAAATGTAGTAATACCTCGATCTAAGCATTGTTCAATTAGAGTTTGCGTATCATTTGTTGATAAGTTCCAATCGGCTAAACGCCATAACCCATGAATAATTCTTGAAAACTTTAAATCTTCCGCTAGCTTTATGTATTGCATACCTTCAACCCTTTCAAAAGAACTAGATAGTAAATTCGCTTTGATTATAACAGATAGATAAAGCGATTACATTTTTAAAGATTCGTCATTTTTACTTTGCCTCTACATATAGTTTAGTACAAGCTGCTTTTCTGAGCGATAAGACATGTTGTCATAAAGAATAAAAAATAGTGAGTTCCAAGAAAATGAGGTGGAGAACTTGAGTAAATGGAAGCTGACGCTACAAGTAGCTGCTACCTATATCGGTACGGTAGTGGGGGCTGGGTTTGCAACGGGTAAAGAAATTGTTCAATTTTTTACTCAGTATGGCTCAATGGGTTTATTCGGAATTTTAATTAGCGGTTTGTTCTTTATTTGGTTAGGGTCAAAAATGATGCTTATTGCACAATCGATTGATGCAACGTCTTATCAAACGTTAAATACGCATCTATTCGGTACATTTATGGGGAAGCTGATTAATGGATTTACCATTATTATTTTGTTTGGAGTCACATCCGTTATGCTAGCGAGTACGGGAGCAATTGCAGCCGAACAGTTTGGACTTTGGCCACAGGTGGGTATGCTTCTTACAATTGGTTTAGCATACATATCAGTGTCCAAAGGAATTAATGGGTTACTATTTGTTAATTCACTTGTAGTGCCAATGATGCTTGCTTTTTCAATTTTAATCTTTATTCCACACGCTCCTGATTTTTCATTTTTACAAGTGTCAACGGTTCATTTTCAAGGGGATTGGAACTGGCTGATTAGTCCTTTTTTGTATGTGGCTCTTAATTTAGCATTAGCACAAGCCGTCCTTGTTCCTTTAGGAAGTGAAGTGAAAGATAGAAAAGTCATTAAAAACGGTGCGGTTTTAGGAGGAATTGGTTTAACATTTATGATGGTGGCAACGCATTTAGCTCTTTCAAACTTGCCGTATGCATACCATTTAGATATTCCAATGAGTGAAGTAGTAAAACATATTGGCCTTTTCGTTAATTGGCTCTTTTTACTAGTAGTTTTTGGAGAGATTTTCACCACACTAATTGGAAATGTATTTGGAATTGCTAGACAGATTCAATCCATATTGCCAATCTCAAATCAGCGAGCTTTTGCCTTTATCTTTGCGCTATGTTTTCTAGTTGCACAGGTTGGGTATGGAGAGTTGTTGAAGGTGCTGTATCCGATTTTCGGCTATATTGGATTAGCACTTTTAGTTATGCTCTGTATCAAAAAAGAAAAAAGTTAACTCTGTAAGTTAAGTGAAAATGTGTTAAAAAGTGTGACAACTGTTTAAAGCTTTGCTATAATAAGGTCAAATTCGACAGATATTGTCGACATAAATATCCTTCGGGGTCGGGTGTAAGTCCCAACCGGCGGTGATAAGGCAATGCCTTTAAGCCCGTGACCCGTTTTCGTATTTTTCGATAACGGTGGATCTAGTTAAAATCTAGAGCCGACAGTAAAAGTCTGGATGGGAGAAGGATCAGGAGCACAGTGGATGTGTAGCGATTACATAGGCGTAATGGCTTTTTTAGAAAACCGTTATATCCAACTGCTTATTTAGTATACCGCAAAGTGAGATGGCTATTAAGTGCTATCTTGTTTGTGGATGCTTTGTATACACTGATTCTAAAAACAACCCCCTTGGACACTTGTTTAAGGGGGCTTTTTGCGTACATTGTATGGGGAAAGAAGGTGAAAGAATGTTTACAGGAATTATTGAAGAAATTGGTCAAGTGAAACAAATTAACAAAGGAAAAGAAGCAATTGTATTAACCATTGAAGCACGTGTTGTCCTACAGGACGTGTCTCTAGGAGACAGTATTGCAGTTAATGGTGTGTGTCTGACAGTGACTTCATTTTCAACTAATCGATTTACCGTTGACGTGATGCCTGAAACAATCAAAGCGAGTACGCTCCAATTATTGACCGTGGGCTCAAAGGTTAATTTAGAGCGTGCGATGAGCGCAAATGGACGGTTTGGTGGTCATTTTGTGAGTGGGCATGTTGATGGTATCGGTACAATTGTGAATAAAGAGCGAAGAGGCAATGCTGTATATTATGAAATTAAGGTAGACCCTAGCCTTCGTCATTATATGATGTTAAAGGGCTCTGTTACTGTTGATGGGACAAGCTTAACGATATTTAATGTTACAGATCATTCTTTTACAATTTCTTTAATTCCGCATACTGCCAAAGAAACAATTATTGGAAGAAAAGAACGAGGAGATGTTGTTAACATTGAATGTGATATGTTAGCCAAATATATTAAAGAAATGATGATGAAACCTTCATCTGCTCCTGCACCGAAACCTTCCAATATGCAAAGTTTACTCGAAAAGCACGGGTTTACAAATTAAAAGAGAGGTGAGAAAAATGTTTCACACAGTAGAAGAAGCAATTGATGATTTAAAAAAAGGTAAAGTGGTTATTGTTTGTGATGATGAAGACCGCGAAAACGAAGGGGATTTTATTTCACTAGCTGAAACGACTACTCCCGAAATCGTTAACTTCATGGCAACGCATGGTCGAGGTTTGATTTGTACACCAATCACAGAAGAAGTTGCTGCTAAATTAGAGCTTAATCCTATGGTAACAACCAATACGGATATGCATGGTACAGCTTTTACTGTTAGTGTTGATCATGTATCAACAACAACGGGAATTAGTGCTCATGAGCGTTCGGCAACCATTCAAGCATTAATTGATGATAAAGCTAAAGCTACAGACTTTCGTAGACCGGGTCACGTATTTCCTTTAATTGCGAAAAAAGGAGGAGTATTACGACGTGCAGGTCATACAGAAGCTGCCGTTGACTTAGCACTTCTTGCTGGAGGTAAGCCTGCGGGTGTTATTTGTGAAATCATGAAAGAAGATGGAACTATGGCACGCGTGGCAGACCTTGCTGTGATCGCAGAGCAATTTGACTTAAAAATGATTACAATTAAAGATCTTATTGCATATCGTCGCAAGCATGATGAGCTTGTAAAGCGCGAGGTAGAAATTCAATTACCAACTGCTTTTGGTGACTTTAAGGCGATTGGATATACAAATAAAATTGATGATAAAGAACATGTAGCTATTGTAAAAGGTAAAATTAATCCCGAAGAACCTGTTCTTGTTCGTGTTCATTCTGAGTGTTTAACTGGCGATATTTTTGGATCCAAACGCTGCGATTGTGGACCACAGCTTCATGCAGCACTGTCAAAAATTGAAGAGGAACAATCGGGAATCCTTCTTTATATGCGTCAAGAAGGAAGAGGTATTGGGTTAATAAATAAATTAAAAGCATATGAACTGCAAGAGCAGGGATATGACACGGTTGAGGCTAATGAAAAATTAGGGTTTGCTGATGACCTTCGTGAATATGGGATTGGTGCGCAAATTTTAAAGGATTTAGGCGTGAAAAAGATGAAGCTTTTAACCAATAACCCGCGTAAAATTACCGGTTTAAAAGGTTATGATCTCGAGGTAGTTGAACGTCTTCCAATTGAAATGCCAAAGGAAGTCGAAAATGAGAAATATTTAAATACAAAAGCGACGAAACTAGGTCACTTATTACATTTTTAATTATTTAATTTACACATAAAACATAAAAAACTAGGAGGAATAGAAAATGAGTCATGTGTTTGAGGGGAATTTAGTTGGTACTGGATTAAAAGTTGCAATTGTAGTCGGGCGTTTTAATGAATTTATTACAAGCCGATTGCTAGGCGGAGCGCAAGACGCGCTAAAACGTCATGGTGTAGCAGAAGCAGATGTGGACATTGCTTGGGTACCTGGCGCATACGAAATTCCGTTAATTGCAAAAAAATTCGCAGAATCAAAAAAGTATGATGCGGTGATTACGTTAGGAACAGTTATTCGCGGCGCAACACCACACTTTGATTTTGTTTGTAACGAAGTAGCAAAAGGCGTTGCTTCACAGAGTCTACAAACGGGCGTACCAATTATCTTTGGTGTACTGACAACGGAAACAATTGAACAAGCGATTGAACGTGCAGGTACAAAAGCCGGTAACAAAGGATGGGAAGCAGCAGCTTCTGCTATTGAGATGGCAAATTTGTCTCGTTTAATTGAAGGGTAATAAAAGCGCTTGTTGCAGTCTAGAACTGTAGCAAGCGTTTTTTAAACTATTTACAAATGTATAATTTACAGGAAAGGTTTTACCCTATATAGTAACTAGTTTATGTTAAGGGAGACTTTCATGCCTCATTATATACCGTTTTTGGTTTTAATTATCATAAGTGTCCTAATCTTTGTTTTTGTTCTATGGAATACAAGGGATAAAAAACTGATTATCTTATTATTCTTTATGATTGGTTTAGCGTACGTGTTGGAGTACTTCATTCTTGTACTATTTAAAAGCTATCAATATAATCCGAATTTTGTACATAAAACAGACCTTGATAATATTTTGGGGTCGTTGGTATCACAAGCCTTTGCATTTCCAGTTATCGCTGTTTTAATTGGGGCTTATCAGCTGAAGTTTCGTTATATTGTACTTATATCGTTTATTTTTATGGGAATTGAAGAATTGTTTATCTCTTTAGGTGTGTATATACAGTATTGGTGGAAAACGATTTACACAGGTATTTTTATGACAATTGGGTTCGTCATTGCAAAGACATGGCATGCGTGGCTGTCTGATCGATTTGAGCGGTGGATTCATGTATTAAACTTATTCTTTAGCTTATTAGCAATTAACACAACCATCATGTTGTTTTTACTTGCCATGTTTAAAACCCACTCTATACATGTGGGGTGGTTTCAATCAGAGACACGGGATGTGCTTAGTTTTAATACACTTTATGTATGGCTTTTAACAGCCCTATATTCTTGGGGAATTTTAAAGCGTTCTCTAACCATGCTAGGCTGCTTTTTTCTTGGTTTTCGAATAGCTGATTTCGTTTTACTGTCTACAGATATATTGGTGTTACCTAAATGGAATTCGTTGGGGTTCTTTGCACTATTAGATGTTGTAGTAATTTTATTTACAGCTAAATATAACCAATTTATTGTCAATGCATGTTATGGAACCGACTCAAAAAAATTCATTGCGTTTATGAGAAATAAGCACTAAGATAGTACGTACAATAAATTATTTTGAAGCTAGTATAAAAAAAGTAAGCTTTTACTTATTAAACATTTAATGAAGGAAAATATTTACTTTCCCAAGAGATACTTCTTTCATGAGGTTATAAAGGTAAAAATGAAACAAAACAAAAGATTTGACGTTCTTTTGCCAGTTTTCGTACAATAAAAAAACGCGTAATTGAAGTCAAGTAGGGGAGTGAAGGATTCGTGAGAGAGTCCTTTTTTGTAAAAAAGGTACTAAATAATAATGTTTTAATTGCTACACACAATGCATACAAAGAGGTTGTTTTAATAGGAAAAGGAATTGGCTTTAATAAAAAGAAAAACGACGAAATAGATGCAGATGCTGTAGAAAAGATGTTTTTGCTTAAAAGCGAGGAAGAGCAGGAACAATATAAGCAGCTTTTACTACAGGTTGACGAAAATGTAATTGAGATGATGAATGATATCATTACACATATACAAGCACGTGTATCTAAACCTTTAAATGAGCACATTCATATCGGATTAACAGATCATATTGCATTTGCTGTAAAGCGTTTTCAACAAGGCCTTGATTTGAAAAATCCTTTTTTAATTGAAACAAAAGCTCTTTACCCAAAAGAATTTGAAATTGCTGAAGAGGTTGTAGCAATGATTCATGAAAAAGTTGGAGTGCAGCTACCGATAGGGGAAGTGGGGTTTATTGCACTGCATATTCACAGCGCGCTAACGGAAAAAAATATTTTAGAAGTAAATCAAGATTCGCAGCTTATTCAAACAATTATTAACGTCATTGAAGAGTCTTTAAACCTTGATGTGAACAAAGAATCTGTTCATTATATGAGGCTAATTCGCCACTTGCATTTTGCAATTGATCGGGTGAAGACAGGGGAAGTCATTGAAGAACCAAAAAAAATTGCTTTACTATTGAAAGAGGAATATCCTCTATGTTACAATGTCTCATGGAAAGTGATTAAAATTATGCAACAAGCTCTACACTTACCAGTTTATGAAGCAGAAGCCGTTTATTTAACGATGCATCTGCAGCGACTTATGACAAAATCGGATTTATAAAATCATTTCATACGTGTTACTGATACGATCAGGCATGAGTGAGAAATGAAACGCATGGACAGGGATAGGTCTATCCTTTTGTTGGTGTTTCAATTTTCACCATGCCTTTTTTGTTGTAAGAAAGCGTAATCATGAACAAACTAATGAAATACTCACTTAGATTCACGTACCCTTTTTTGTTAAAAAGAAAGCGTTTGAATTGAATGTGTATCAAAACATCATCTTGTTGCACAATACAAATATAAAAAGGGGGTAAAACGCCATGTTTAAAAAGCTTTTTGGCGTCTTACAAAAAGTCGGAAAAGCACTTATGTTGCCGGTTGCGATTTTACCGGCAGCAGGTATCCTACTTGGGTTTGGTACTGCTTTTCAAAATGAAACGTTACTTGAAAGATTACCGGCTTTAAATGCTGACTGGTTCCAGATGGTTGCTCATGTTATGTCCAACGCTGGAGACATTATTTTTGGTAACTTACCTTTACTATTTGCTGTAGGGGTAGCAGTTGGGTTAGCTGGAGGAGAAGGCGTAGCCGGACTTGCAGCAATCGTTGGTTATTTAATTATGAACGTAACGATGGGTACAGTAAAAGGGCTGGATGGTTTAAAACCAGCTGAATTTGCTAAGTTATTAGAAGATCCTGCATACGCAAGTGTGTTAGGAATTCCAACGTTACAAACAGGTGTGTTTGGTGGTATTATAATTGGGGTGCTAGCAGCGGCTATGTACAACCGTTTCTTTAACATCGAGCTACCTCCATACTTAGGTTTCTTTGCTGGTAAGCGCTTTGTTCCAATCGCAACAGCGGTATCATCAATTGTTATTGGTTTAATCATGGTAGCAATATGGCCAATCATTCAAAATGCACTAAATGCATTCTCAAACAATATGATTGATGCAAACTTAACGCTATCGGCATTTATCTTCGGGGTTATTGAGCGTTCATTAATTCCATTCGGTTTACACCATATTTTCTATTCACCATTCTGGTATGAGTTTGGGTCTTATGTGAATCAAGCTGGTGAAGTGTTCCGTGGAGACCAACGTATCTTCATGGCACAATTAGCAGATGGTGCTGAATTAACAGCAGGTACGTTCCAAGTTGGTAAATTCCCGTTCATGATGTTCGGTTTACCAGCAGCAGCGCTTGCTATTTATCACGAAGCTCGTCCTGAAAATAAGAAGTATGTAGCTGGTATCATGGGTTCAGCGGCTTTAACATCATTTTTAACAGGTATTACAGAACCACTTGAGTTCTCATTCTTATTCGTAGCACCAGTTTTATTCGCAATTCACGCAGTGTTTGCTGGTCTATCATTTATGATCATGGAGATTTTAAATGTTAAAATTGGTATGACATTCTCCGGTGGGGTTATTGACTATATCCTATTCGGTGTGTTACAAAATAGAACAGATTGGTGGTTAGTAATCCCAGTTGGTCTTGTTCTAGCAGTTATTTATTACTTTGGTTTCCGCTTTGCGATCCGTAAGTTTAATTTAAAAACACCAGGTCGTGAAGAGAAATCGGATGATGCAGATAGTGATAAGGTTGAAGCGGGTGAATTACCACGCAATATCCTAGAAGCATTAGGTGGTCAACCAAACATTACGCACTTAGACGCATGTATTACTCGTTTACGTGTATCAGTTGATGATGTTAAAAATGTTGATAAAGAGCGATTGAAAAAGTTAGGGGCTTCTGGTGTGTTAGAAGTAGGTAACAATATTCAAGCAATCTTTGGTCCTAAATCTGATACGTTAAAGAGTCAGATTAAAGACATTATGGATGGCAAAACGCCTGTTGCACCAAAAGAAGAACCAAAAGCTGTAGAAGAAGCATCGAAAGCTGCGGTAAGCACAAACGGTGGCGACATTGTTTCACCAATTGAAGGAGAATTAGTTCCGTTATCAGAAGTACCGGACCAAGTATTCTCACAAAAATTAATGGGTGACGGTTTTGCGATTATTCCGAAAACAGGCACAGTAGTTGCGCCAGTGGATGGAAAGATAGTAAACTTATTCCCGACGAAGCATGCTTTAGGAATTGAATCAACGACTGGGCAAGAAATTCTAATTCACTTTGGAATTGACACAGTTAACTTAAAAGGTGAAGGTTTTGATGCACTTGTTGCTCAAGGTGACGAAGTGAAGCAAGGCCAACCATTATTACAAGTTGACTTGGATTTTGTAAAATCAAATGCACCATCTACGATTACACCTGTCATCTTTACAAACCTACAAGCAGATGAAAAGGTAAAAATCTTAAAGCAAGGCGAAGTTTCATTGCAAGAACAAAATATTATTACTATTTCAAAGTAAAAAGGAGATTGATTTAACATGGCACAAAAAACATTTACAGTAACAGCAGACTCAGGAATTCACGCACGTCCAGCAACAACATTAGTACAAGCAGCTAGCAAATTTGATTCTG
Organism: Bacillus sp. VT 712; assembly: GCF_001614195.1. NCBI lineage: Bacteria > Bacillati > Bacillota > Bacilli > Caryophanales > Bacillaceae > Bacillus > Bacillus sp. VT 712. The sequence goes on from NZ_LWBK01000020.1 coordinate 23,176, forward strand.
ATATCAACTTAGAGTTCAACGGTAAAACTGTAAACTTAAAATCAATCATGGGCGTTATGTCTTTAGGTATCCAAAAAGGAGCTACAATCACAATTTCTGCTGAAGGTTCAGACGAAGCTGATGCAATTGCAGCTCTTGAAGATACAATGAAAAAAGAAGGATTAGGCGAATAATGACAGTGGAAATTCAAGGCATTGCCGCTTCTAGCGGCATTGCTATTGCTAAAGCATTCCGTCTAGAAAATCCAGAGTTAACCGTTGAAAAGAAATCCGTTTCAGACGTTGAAGCTGAAGTAGCTCGTCTAGAAGAAGCACTTGCAACATCTAGATCAGAACTTGAAACGATTAAAGAACATGCGCGTAAAGAACTTGGCGAAGATAAAGCTGAAATCTTTGCAGCACATTTATTAGTATTAAGCGATCCGGAATTAATCAATCCGATTAAAGATAAAATTACTGGTGAAAACGTGAATGCAGAAGTCGCACTAGACGAAGTTGCAGCGATGTTCATCAACATGTTTGAGTCAATGGATAACGAATACATGAAAGAGCGTGCAGCAGATATTCGTGACGTAACGAAGCGTGTATTAGCACATCTTTTAGGTGTAAACGTTTCAAACCCAAGCATGATTTCTGAAGAAGTTGTCATTATTGCAGAAGACTTAACGCCATCTGACACAGCTCAGTTAAATCGTAAATTTGTAAAAGGGTTTACAACTGATATCGGAGGCCGTACTTCTCACTCTGCAATTATGGCCCGTTCAATGGAAATTCCAGCTGTTGTTGGAACAAAAACAGTTATGGAAGACATTGAAAACGATACACTTGTAATCGTTGATGGTCTTGATGGAAACGTTATTGTTAACCCATCAGAAGAAACGATTAAAGCGTATGAGAAAAAGGCAGAAGAATATGCAGCACAAAAAGCTGAATGGGCAAAGCTTGTAAACGAAAAAACAGTTTCAGCGGATGATCACCACGTAGAACTTGCTGCTAATATTGGAACGCCTGAAGATGTTAAAGGTGTATTAGAAAACGGTGGTGAAGGCGTTGGTCTTTACCGTACAGAGTTCTTATATATGGGTCGTGAAGAACTTCCAACAGAGGAAGAACAATTCACATCATACAAAACAGTTTTAGAGCGTATGGAAGGCAAGCCTGTTGTTGTTCGTACTTTAGATATCGGTGGAGATAAAGAGCTTCCTTATCTAAACCTACCTAAAGAAATGAATCCATTCTTAGGTTTCCGTGCAATCCGTCTATGCTTAGAAATGCAAGATATGTTCCGTACACAGCTTCGTGCGTTATTACGTGCTAGCGTATATGGAAACTTAAAAATCATGTTCCCAATGATTGCAACAGTTGACGAGTTCCGCCAAGCAAAAGCCATTCTTTTAGAAGAAAAAGCAAAGCTTGAAGCAGAGGGCGTTAGCGTTTCTGATAACATTGAAGTAGGTATGATGGTTGAAATTCCTTCTTCAGCAGTTATTGCAGATTTATTTGCAAAAGAAGTAGACTTCTTCTCAATTGGAACAAACGATTTAATTCAATACACGCTTGCGGCTGACCGCATGAATGAGCGCGTATCTTACTTATATCAACCGTATAACCCGGCAATCTTACGCTTAGTAAACATGGTTATTAAAGCGGCTCATAAAGAAGGCAAATGGGTTGGTATGTGTGGAGAAATGGCTGGAGATGAAATTGCGATTCCAATTCTTTTAGGCTTAGGCTTAGATGAATTCTCAATGAGCGCAACATCTATCTTAAAAGCACGTTCTCAAATCCGTCAATTATCAAAAGCGGATATTGAACCACACTTAGATGAGATTTTATCAATGTCTTCTACTGAAGAAGTAATTGAATTTGTAAAATCAAAATTCCATATCTAATAAAAGAGGCTGGGACATAAGTAATTCAGCTAATGATAAACCTGAACGATTGAGAGTTTCTCACTTTTAATCGTTCAGGTTTTTTGTTGATTGTGAAAACAATGTTGGAAACAGGGTGGAATGGAGCGTAGGACACTCGACTCCTGCGGGAGATAGAGGAAAGGTTGAGACCCCGCAAGCGCAGCGGGGAGGCTCAGATTCCTCCTCGCGGAAAGCGAGTGTCCGTAGCGCAATGGAACGAACTTGTTGCTATAAATTAACTATTGTAGAAACGTTATGATTCGTCTTTGAGAAGGGAGCATTTCGTTATGTCCCAACCTTGTGTTGTTTAAAAGAGCAAAGGTAAAAAGATATTAGCAAACACCATCGTTAAAAGTGCTGCTACAATCATTCCTAAGCTTGAGAATGTCCCTTCAATTTTACCAAACTCGAATGCACGAGCCGTACCTGTACCGTGTGACGCCACTCCTAAAAGCAAGCCCTTAGCTAGTGAAGAGTGAAGAGCAAGGTATTTGATAAGGGTAGGTGCAATAAACGTTCCAATAATGCCTGACAGCACAACGAATAAAATTGTAATATTCGGGTCTCCTCCAAGCGTTTCTGATACGTTAATGGCAATAGGAATAGTCACAGAACGTGGAATAATACTTTGTACAAGCGTGGCTTTCATATGGAAAAGACCCGCTAAAATCATTGAAGATACCATCGCTACAAGAGTTCCAGTTGCTACGCTTACGGCAATCTCTACACGATGTTTTTTTAGAAGATGAAAATACTTATACATCGGCACAGCAAATGCTACCGTAGCGGGTCCGAGCATGTAGCTAATAAAGTCTGCTCCTTGCTTATACTGATCGTATGAACCATGTGAGAATAATAAAAATATGATGAGCAAGCAGGGAGCTAGTAAAATAGGCGAAACCAAAATGGTTTTATATTTTTTATAAAGCCATTTTGAAAGCGTATAGACAACGAGTGTAAGTGGAAATGCTACAGCTGTTAACCAAGTCATTCGTTTGACACCTCCTTGCGTTTAGAAATAGATTCAGCCATCATTCCGGTAATCGCCATAACTACAATGGTACTTATCGTAACAACAATTAAAATTTGAAGTCCAAATGATTTAAGAACGTCTCCATAATTAATTAGACCTACAACGGCTGGAATAAAAAAGAGTAATAGTTCACCAACAAGCAAATTGCCAGCTCGCTCTACCCAATTTAATTTAATGACCTTCAAATGAAGCAACAAAAACAGCAAACCAAATCCAACAATGCTTCCTGGAATAGGAAGGTTCAGCGCTTGAGAAATCTGTTGACCAACAAAAAAGATTAATATGAAAAAAAGAATTTGAACAAATAATGTTAAAACCTTCATTATGATGTTCCTCCTTTAGCTTATTCATAATAATAGAGCCGCCTAATCGGCGACTCTATTGGGGGAAAAAGAAAGTATTTTTGGCTTATACCGATGAGGTATAAATTGAGAAGATGAATGCTACAAACTTATCTTACCTAAATTTAGCTATAACGTAAAATATATAATAACTATAATTACTATGCCTTTTAACTATAGCTAAAGTGGAATGAAAAAAGCCACCATCTTATAAAAGAGGTGGCTTTTTTGCTATTCTAAATTAGCATGTTTACCGTACATTTTGTGCGTGTCTAAACCTTTCTTTTCCATAAAGCGCAGAATAAGCGCATCGTAAAAAAGCAAGAGCGTTTGTTCAAATAGAGACCCCATTGGCTGTACAGTTTGATAGTCACTATTTGTTTGGTCTTTTTTTGCACCTGGAAGTTTGACAGTAAAATCAGCTAACGTTCCAAGCGTCGATTTAGGAGAGATGGTAACAACGCTAACTTTACCACCAATTTCTTTTGCTTTTTCCACAACTGGAATAAGCATTTTTGTTTCACCAGATCCAGATCCTAAGATAAGCAGGTCATCTTTGGTAAATGTTGAGGTAACGGTTTCGCCGATAACATAAGCATCAATACCCATATGCATCATTCTCATGGCAAATGATTTTCCCATGAAGCCTGAACGACCAGAGCCTGTTACGAAAACGCGCTTTGCTTCAATGATGGCATTAACAAGCTGCTCAGCTTCACTAGATGAAACACGCTCTGTAGTCTGTGTCAGTTCGTCTACAATTTGACGTAAATGGCTGTTAATATTCACGATTCGTTCCTCAGTTTGAAATAAGTTCTTTCATTTTAGCAGCTGTCGCTTTTTTATCGTCTTGACCTGTAATACCGCCACCAACAATAACAAGGTCTGGCTGAGCTTTTACTACTTCTGGTAACGTTTCTAACTTAATGCCACCAGCAACAGCGGTTTTTGCATTTTTAACAACGCTTTTGATCGTTACTAAGTCTTCAAATGAGTTTTGGCCAACAGCTTGTAAATCGTAACCAGTATGAACACAAATATAATCAACGCCAAGCTCATCTAATTCTTGAGCACGACCTTTAATATCTTTAACACCAATCATATCAACAAGGATTTTTTTGTTTTGTTTTTTTGCTTCTTCCACAGCACCTTTAATTGACATATCTTCAGCAACACCTAAAATCGTCACAATGTCAGCGCCAGCTTTTGATGCTTGCTGTACTTCGTAACCGGCAGCATCCATAATTTTAAGGTCAGCTAATACTTTTAAGTTTGGAAATGCTTCTTTAACCTCTTTTACAGCACGCAAGCCTTCGTTAATGACAACGGGCGTCCCGATTTCTACGATATCAATATGATCTTCAACTTCTTTAATAACCTCTTTTGCTTCAGCGATGTTTACTAAATCTAATGCTAATTGTAGTTCCATGCTTTCTTCACTCCTTAGAAATTCTATCTATTCACTGTTATGTAACAAAGCAACAGGTGTAAAAGTAGTATACCCAGTTTTATTTGCTGCTAAAAGTACGCACTTTGTAAACAACTACTATAGAATTTGATAGTATACTAGAGTATACTTTTGGTGATAACAGCTATGTAATCGCTTTATTTACTTGGGAAAATAGAGATGATGCATAATGCATCATCTCTAAAAAAATTTATTTCACAATTCTTATTTGGTGATTGCTTCACTTTTTTCTTGATTTACTAGTACAGTTTCACGGTAACTTTGTCCCCAGCTATACATAGCAGTTAAGACTGGTATCAGGCTTTGACCATGTTTAGTTAGCGAATACTCAACCTTTGGAGGAACGACAGGGTATACCTCTCGGTGGACGATTACATCATCTTCTAGCTCTCGTAGCTGATTTGCCAGCATGCGAGGCGTGATGTCAGGGATTAAGGCTTTTAATTCACCAAAGCGCTTTGTCCCTTCATGACCTAAATGCCATAGAATGAGCATTTTCCACTTTCCGCCGATGATAGCGAGCGTCAATTCTTTCTCACAATTAAATTCTTTATTTAGCTGACTCAATTGGTTCACCTCATTTTTGTTCCATTACTCAGTACCTTTTATTATACTTCTTATATTTCTATTTTTTCAAAAGTTTAGCTTGCAGCGCGTGCGATTATACAGTTTGTTTAATATGATCAATAAATGCTTGAGTGGCGTATGAAATATAGCGATCTTGTTTTGTAATAAGAGCTAGTTCCCAAGGAATCCCGTTTTCTAACTCAACAACTGTGAGCTGTTCTAAATCAATTTTTTCACACAAAGAATAAGGAAACAGCGCAATTCCTAAGTTAGCGGCGACCATTTCGCTAATAAAATCCCACTGTGAGCTTTTATAGCCAATAGTAGGCTCAAAGCCGCTTTTTAAACACTCATTGTAAACCATCTCATACATCGTAAAGTCTTCGTGAAACGAAATAAAGGTCTCATTTTTTAATTCTTGCAACGAAATGCTTTTATGACGAGCAAGAGGGTGGTTTTTATGAACAATGAGCTGCAAGGTTTCTTTTGCTAATGGGGTAAAGGAAAACATGTCCTCGTTTACTGGCAGTAGCACAACTCCTACGTCTACGTCTCCTTGTTCTACGATTTTCTCCATCTTTTTTGCTCCGTACTCAATCATTTGAATTTGAACGTCAGGATATTGCTCTCGAAATGATTTAATAATACGTGGGAAAAACAATGTACCGATAATGGGAGGAATGCCAATCTTAATGATTCCTCGTTTTAAATGCATTAAGTCATATAAAGAATTAGATAGGTCGCGTAAAGAAGCGATGATGCTTTCAGCTTGTTCATACACAATGGCTCCCGCATCAGTTAGTTCTACTTTTTTAAAGGAACGATCTAATAGTGGAGTTCCAAGCTCTTCCTCTAAAGACTTCACCATCTTACTTAGTGAAGGTTGTGAGATATGTAAAGCTTCTGAAGCACGCGTGAAATTTTTATGCTTAGCAACCTCAGTAAAATAATGTAGATGACGTACATCCATGAAAGCATTCACTCCAATTAAAATTTGTTTTTAGACTATGGAATATTGTAGCATCATATTCGGGAATTTTTAATGATTAAAATGGAAAGTTCTCAGAAAAATTACTGCATATATATATTTACACCTTCTTTATTTTAGAGATATAATAAATGAATTGAAGGAACGTATTTACTCTTTGAAATGAATTGGTAAGGTGGTTAGGAAGGTTGAGTAAAGCAGAAGGAATGAAAGATGTCGTTTATATAAATGGAAATGTAAATGAGAAGTGCTTTGTCACGCATGGCATTACGTTTAAAGAGTTCTATCAGTCATTGCGTAATCCTCTCACGAACCTTTTGTTATTAAAACATCAATTTGAAGATAGCGATTACCATTACTCTACTCATATGGACTATCTTGAAGAGGAACAGGTTTCTTTATTAGTAGACGAAGAGGTATCAGATTACGGTGATTTTTGTTGGATAGATGTAGATGATGTGTCTTCACTTGATTTATTGGAGCCACAAGATGTTGCTTCTCTCTTGTATTTAGGGCACATGAAAAAGCCCTTACATTCACCTTTTGTGAATAAATTAAGCAATCAGTTTGTTTATTTAGCTGGTGAAGATGGCTATTATAATAAAACGTATTATCGAGATGTATACGATATTAAGCATATGATAAGTCGTGTGATTCCGTTGAAAGCATCTTCTTTGAAGCAAAAAGGTTTTGGGTTTCGACGAAAAAAATCTGAATATCCTGCTTTACCACTTGTAGTAGCTAATACGCTTTTAATGTTGACGCAGGACGGCTTGCTCTTTGATTTTGAACAACAGGCTCAGTCACGTAAAGATCTGCATATTCCAGTCTATACGATCGGTCGATTTACGGATATGGAGGATATGTATAACGAGCGTTTTAATAATCAAGAAGAGAGTAAATTAAGAGCTTATTTGATTTTTAACAAAAAAGAAGCAGAGTGGACCCTAGAAGAAGTTTAGGAAAAGAGCATTGAAGAGATGCTCTTTTTTTATTTGAGTCATATCTGGATTTTGTGATACTATTAAAAAGATTCAGATAGTTAATAGACGATAGGCGGTGTCAAAGTGGAGTTGAATTTAAAGGAGAAAACAGCTTTAGTTTTTGCAGCGAGTCAAGGGCTTGGCAAAGCAATTGCAACACAGTTTGCTAAAGAAGGAGCGAATGTTGTAATAGCTAGTCGTTCTGAAGACAAGCTTCAAAGAGTAGTAAGCGAATTGAACAAAATAGAATTACATAATGTACGTTATATCAAAGCTGATGTAGCAAGCCTACAAGATATTGAACAAGCCGTTCGGTTTACGGAAGAAGAGTTTGGCACAATCGACATTTTAGTAAACAACGCGGGGGGACCAAAGGCAGGTAACTTTCTAGAGATGACTGATGAAGACTGGTATACGGCGTTTGAAAATAACTTAATGAGCTGTATTCGAATGACTCGGACTGTCGTTCCGATTATGAAGAAAAGCGGTGGCAAAATAATTAATATTGCCTCGTCTTCTATTAAAGAGCCAATACCTGGTCTTGTTCTGTCAAATACGTTTCGAACAGGAATTGTTGGCTTAACTAAAACGCTTGCTGAAGAGTTAGCAGCTTATGGTATTTTAATTAATACCGTTGCTCCAGGAAGAATTGCAACGGATCGAGTAGGAGAATTAGATTCAATTCGGGCTAATAAGTTAGGGATAACGAAAGAAGAAGTACAAACAGAAATGGCAAGTCAGATTGCTCTCGGACGCTATGGGAATCCTGAGGAGTTTGCTAAAGTCGTCACGTTTGTTGCTTCAGGAGCAAATTCGTATATGACGGGGCAGTCCTTTTTAGTAGATGGAGGCTTAGTGAAGTCTATTTAATAGAAAACACGCAAACGATGTGTTTGCGTGTTTTCTATTATTAGATCCATGTTGTTACTTGGTCTAATGGTAAACGATCACTAGCATGAGCAGGTTTTGCAGCTTTTCCAACAGAGATTAACATTACTGGGATGTAGCGATCTTCAATTTTAAATTCTTCAACAAATTTTTGAGCGTTAAAGCCACCCATTGAGCATGTATCATATCCTTTTGCTTTAGCAGCTAGCATGAACGTCATGGCAGCTAAAGAAGCGTTTGTAAATGCTGCATCACGTGCAAACGTTGCATTTTTATAAGCACCGTTAATTTGACCAGCTAAAATGTCTTTTACTTCCGCAGTCATGTGACCAGTGTCAACTAATGGGTTATATACAGCATCTGTGTTTTTGTTTGCTTCTAAGTCACCTAAGATTGCGATGACTGCACCTGCTTCAACAATCTGTTTTTGATTGTATGCAATTGGAAGCAAGCGTTCTTTTGCAGCTTCGTCTGTAATGACAACGAAGTGCCAGTGCTGTAAGTTCCATGCAGAAGGTGATTTCACTGTTGCGTCTAGTAGCTCAGTTAATTCTTCTTTACTTAATTTTACAGATGTGTCATAGTGGCGAATTGATGTACGCTCGCTTACAACATCAAAAAAATTTTTAGACATACTAAAAAACCTCCAATAAATAAATGTGAAAATGATGGAATTGATGCACATTCTATCCTGTTTATAGGATGAACGTCAAGATATATGCTTTAGTATGCCTAAGGGGTTGTCATCACAAACATTGAGCTTGAAAAGAAAAGAGGAGACTTTATGAAAATTGGATTTATCGGTAGCGGTGTTATGGGAAGCAGCATGATTATGCATTTACTAAAGGCAGGTTATTCTGTGAATGTATATACGCGTACAAAAGAAAAAGCAAAAGAGGTTATTGCTAAAGGAGCTATGTGGAACGATAGTCCAGCGACCGTAGCAAGCGAATCTGACATCATTATTACCATGGTAGGTTATCCAGCTGATGTGAGAGAAATTTATTTTGGGAAAGAGGGAATTTTACATAATGCGAAGGCTGGTTCATATGTTATTGACATGACCACTTCGGAGCCAAGCTTAGCTGTTGAAATATACCAACAAGCGAAAGAGTTAAGGATTCATGCGTTAGATGCTCCCGTATCAGGTGGAGATGTAGGGGCTAAAAATGGAACATTAACAATTATGGTCGGAGGAGACAAGAAAGCATTTGAAGCGTGTAAAGATGTCTTTTCGCTCTTAGGAACAAACGTTATTTTACAAGGTGATGCAGGAGCTGGTCAACACACAAAAATGTGTAACCAAATTACGATTGCTTCCAATATGATGGGCGTTGCTGAAGCACTTGTTTATGCTGAGAAAGCAGGCCTTGATCCGGAGAAGGTATTAAGCTCAATTTCTGCAGGAGCGGCGGGAAGTTGGTCGCTGAGCAATTTAGCTCCGCGTATGATAAAAGAAGATTTCGAACCTGGCTTTTATATTAAGCATTTTATAAAAGACATGCAGATTGCTTTAAAGGAAGCAAAAGAGCTAGGAATGGAAACACCAGGGTTAGCTCTTGCGAATCATCTATATGAACAGTTAGCTGCAGAAGGAGAACAAGATAGCGGAACTCAGGCTTTATATAAGCTATATAAAAAAGAATAAAGTTCTAGTTAAGGTTGTAAAAAAGTACATTAATAAAAAAGCGTGAGTTTCCATGAGAACTCACGCTTTTTTATTAATATATCATTAGTAGGAGGTTAGATAGGATACGTATAGAAATCATAGCTAAACAAAGCTCGTTAAGTCATTTTTAGCCTTTTTTTGTTTGCAAATAGGATTCCATACGGTCCATTGCTTCAACCAACGTCTCCATTGCATAAGCATAAGAAAGTCTAACATAGCCTTCACCTAGGTCTGAAAATGCACTACCGGGAACAAGAGCTACGCCTGCTTCTTTTACTAACTCAAGTGCAAAGTCAAACGACGACATGTTAAGTGATTGAATCGATGGGAAAATATAAAAAGCACCGTTAGGCTTTTCCACATCAAAGCCCATCTTAACAAGACGCTCGTAAACATAATTCAATCGTCTTTCGTATTCTTTTTTCATGTCTACAGCATCATTTTTACCTGCTGTTAAAGCGTTAAGAGCCGCAGCTTGCGAAATGGATGATGCGCAGCTGACGTTGTATTGATGCACTTTTAAAATATGCTTTGTTAAGTATGCTGGCGCAAATAATAACCCGATGCGCCAACCTGTCATCGAATGAGACTTAGATACGCCGTTTACCACAATGGCTTTATCACGCATTGAAGGAATGGCTGCAATCGAATGATGGTTACCTTCAAATACAAGTTCACTATAAATTTCGTCAGATAAGACAAAAACCTCTTTATCCTTTAACAAGTCAGCAATCTCTTGAAGCTCTTCTTTGGACAGCGTTACGCCGGTTGGATTTGAAGGGTAAGGTAAGATAACACATCTTGTTTTATCCGTTAGGTGCTGCTCAATTAAATCAGCAGTTAAACGAAATCCAGTTTGTGTTGTATCAATATGTACAGGAATAGCACCGTTTAATTTAATGAGCGGTTCGTATCCAGGATAGACTGGACCTGGTAAAAGTACCTCTGAGCCTTCTTCTAAAATTGTTCGCATCGCAATATCAATGGCTTGACTCGCTCCAATCGTAACAATGATCTCAGATGATGGATCGTAGGATAATTGATACTTTGTATGTACAAACTCAGCGGCTGCTTTTCTTAGCTCAATTGTTCCTGCATTATGTGTGTAAGACGTAGCGTTTTCATCAATAGCCGTTTTAGCAGCTTCTTTCACATGAGGCGGCGTTAGAAAATCAGGTTGTCCAATTGTTAATGACAATACGTTATCATACTGAGCTACCATATTATAAAATTTGCGAATACCCGACAGTTCAATGCCTTTTACTCGTTTGTTAATTAAATGTTCCATACTAGTCGTTCCATCCTTCCACAGTGTTTCACTCATTTTATCATAATGTATACATGTAAAAAACCACTATCTTCTCAATGCAGATTGAGAAGATAGTGGTTTTAATCATTCACTTTATAAAAGGTGAGAATAGCGAGCTATTAATTTGTAAAAAAGTTCTTCATCTCTGTTATCAAGCGCTTCGTCAATTAATTCTCTTACATGCTTTTTGTTAAAATCCGTTGATAACTTTTTCAACAATAGACTTGCTTCTTTTGAATAGTATGGTTGGACAGGTCTAAATGAAGTAGATGTGGCGAAATTTTTATTTTTTCGATAATCGTTCATCACTCAACAACCCCTTTAATTATACTTACTAATCTATACCCTCTTATGGCGCATGTAACCCTCCGTTTTCTAAAAATCATAAATAGACACTGTGTTTTTATGATTTTATTGCTAAACGAGAGGGGGAGTTTTATTTAAATGTATGTATTTAGTTGAAATACAGTGAGAGGTAGTCTACTTAAAATTATTATGTATGTAACAGCTTCGTAAGGGTAGTGGAAATCACGCCAATCGAAGAACAGAAGCTAGTGTTAACCCCCTCATAGTTACACACAAAAAAGAGTTTGGGACATAACAAAATGATTGCTTCTAAGAGACGAACAATAGCTGTTCCAATCTTTTTGGTTTGTCTGAACACGTTCGTTCCATTGCGCTACGGCCACTCGCTTTCCGCGGGGAGGAACCTGAGCTTCCTCGCTGCGCTGCGGGATCTCCGTTTTCCCTCTCTTTCCCGCAGGAGTCGAGTGACCTACGCTCCATTCCACCCTGTTTCCAACATTGTTTTCACAATCAACCAAAAAACCTGAACGATTAAAAGTTATGAACTCTCAATCGTTCAGGTTTATCATTGGCTGAATTACTTATGTCCCAGCCTCTTTCAAAGCAATTATGCATTATGTTTATAGTTAGAATCAGTCAGTGTGTATGTTTCCTTCGCGCCAGTACACAGGAGATACATGACCGAAGTCCACCGTTTGGTTGTCTAATGTCACGATACAGTGATCTGTGCCAGCTTGCTCTTTAATATTCTCGTAAATCTCTTCTTCTACATCTTCAATAATAGTCATTTCATTTTCATCATTAAAAAGAATGACGGAACCTTTCATTAAACATACACCTTCTTTAAGTAATTGTGGTTTATCATGTGTAGTATAAAGGGTTTCAATTCAATCGTCCACAGGTATTACAAAGATTTTCGTTAACATTTTGTGAACGAGTTATATCCTAGAAGATAAGAATTTGTTATTAAACCTCTCGCACTTTCAGCCGATAATTACTAATACAGAGATGAAAACGTTTTATGTTAAAAACATTTATTTTTTAGGTGGTTTTACTTTACGACTATAAAGTTTCATTACTATAATAAAGGACGACCACTACATAAGTACACTTTACTATGGAAGGGCGAAAATTTATGCAGCACGATAAAGGAATCCTATTAGAAAGCGGAACAAATGAGCTAGAAATTGTTGAATTCTCAGTCGATACTATTCGTTTTGGAATCAATGTTATTAAAGTTCGAGAAATCATTAACCCAGTAACCATTACACCGGTTCCTAATTCCCATTCTTACATAGAAGGAATCATTGAGCTGAGAGGAGAAGTTCTGCCTGTTGTTGACGTTGCGAAGGCACTAAAGCGCCCAGCATCGAATCAACCTGCTAAGGATAAATTTATTGTCACAGAATTTAATCAACAAAAAATTGTTTTTCACGTTCATCAAGTCACGCAAATTCATCGCATATCGTGGATGGAAATTGAAAAGCCTTCAGATTTATACCAAGGGCTAGAAACTCAAATCACGGGTGTAGTAAAAGATGAAAGCGATATGATTTTATTACTGGACTTTGAAAAACTTGTCACCGACGTTAATCCTGAAGCTGGAATTGATCAGTCTAAAATTAAGCGATTAGGTCAGCGTCAGCGATCAAGCAAGCGATTAGTAGTTGCTGAAGACTCACCGTTATTACGCAAAATGATTTCAGATACATTGGAAACAGCAGGCTATGCCAATACAGAGTTTTTTGAAAACGGGTATGATGCGTTACTTTATCTACAATCACTCGTAGAGTCAGGCCATGCCATTGAAGATGAGGTACAACTAGTTATTACAGATATTGAAATGCCACAAATGGATGGACATCATCTTACCAAGAAAATAAAAGAAGATGATCGTTTATCTGCACTCCCTGTTATTATTTTTTCATCTCTAATCACAGAAGATTTACGTCATAAAGGAAAAATGGTTGGTGCACAAGCACAAGTAAGTAAACCGCAAATTGGTGAACTAGTGCAAATGATTGATGAATTTATTTTATAAAGTAGTTGTGAGCAATATCAAGTTAATGAAAAAAGTGCCTCAATTGTTTCTTTGAGGCACTTTTTTATTTACTTACCAATAGCTTTTACCTAGTGGCTTAAAAACAGGCGCCTGCCGTTTGCGAACATTAGAAGGCTGAACAGGGTTAGGTGCTGATAATAAAAAGCCAGTATATTTGGATAATAATCGTTTTGCATAAGATAGTGACATTGTCGTTTTGGGATTTCGATATTGATGGTTTAAGTGACCGAGGTGTGTTAGTTCTTTGAAGTCCTCTTTTTTAGGAGGCATATGGAAAAAGTAATCTCCAACGGATACCAGCACATCTGATTTTTGCTGACTTTTACCTGGGTTAGGTGAAAAATGAAGTCCTTCTTTTTTTGCTTTTCCTTCTGAAATCAGTTGCTCAAGCGCAAGCTTTTTTAACGTATAAAGCTGCTTCGGATCAGGGGCTGCTTTAGCGTGCCTGTTTACCGTGAAAATAGCTTGTGCAATCTCAGCAGTAGATGGATTGAACGTTTCTTGGTTGGTTGAATGAGGCATAAATAAATTCACTCCCTTTCATTAGTCGCTTCATGAAGCAAATGCTGTTTCATAAGGCTTAGTTCTTTTATTATAGCGTGTCTTGTCCAATTTGAAAATAATTACACAGAGATTGGATAAATTCAAAAATATTTTTCTTTTAGGTTTCGTTTAAAAATGAGAGGTTATACAAATAATACAACAAAAGTTTGAAAGCATAAGAAGGTGTTGAATGAAGTGGATATTTTAATTGCATTAATTCCCGCTGTCATGTGGGGGAGTATTTTACTTGTAAGTTCGAAGCTCGGAGGCAAAGCTTATAGCCAAACAATTGGTTTAACTGGAGGAGCGCTTTTATTCTCGATTGTAGCATTTTTTATTGTCTCACCTGAACTTACATGGAAAATCTTTATTGTAGGTTTTGTTTCAGGTTTATTCTGGTCAGTTGGTCAAATGAACCAATTCTCAGCCGTTGAATATTTAGGTGTATCAAAAACACAGCCTATTTCCACAGGTATGCAGCTAGTCGGGACATCGTTATTTGGTGTCTTACTGTTTGGTGAATGGTCAACTCAAACAAAGCTACTAATTGGAATTGCTGCTCTTGCGTTTATTATTGTAGGTGTAGTGTTTACGTCATTAAATGATAAAAATAACAAAGAAGCTGATGGGAAAAGTCAATTTGGTAAAGGGATGTTTACACTTTTCATTTCAACATTAGGTTACATAGGTTATTTTATCGTCGTTCAATGGTTTGGAGTAGAAGGCTGGTCTGCGATTTTACCACAGTCTTTGGGTATGCTATCAGGTGCATTGCTTCTTACTTTCCGTCATAAGCCATTTAACAAATATGCTACACGCAACATCTTAACAGGATTTGTTTGGGCAACAGGTAATATTGGTCTATTAGTAGCAGCTCCTCGTGTCGGAGTAGCAACAAGTTTTTCATTCTCACAAATGGGAATTATTATCTCAACGTTAGGTGGTATTTTCCTACTTGGTGAAAAGAAATCGAAAAAACAAATTACGTTTGTCATCATCGGCTGTATTCTAATCATCGTAGGTGGGGTACTGCTTGGATTTACGAAAAAATAAATAAAACTCTCATAAAAAACGAAACCAGAAAAAAAAGGAGCGATTACTGTGTATAAAGATTTAGAAGGAAAAGTAGCAATCGTGACAGGAGCGGCAACTGGACTTGGAAAATCAATTGCAATAAGATTTGGACAAGAAAAAATGAAAGTGGTTGTGAACTATCGTTCAAAAAGTGAAGATGCTCAAAAAGTAGTGGAAGAAATTAAGCAAAATGGTGGAGAGGCAATCGCTGTACAAGCTGATGTATCAAAAGAAGAAGATGTGAAGCGATTGATTGAATCAGCTCATACGACATTTGGATCGCTAGATGTCATGATGAATAATGCTGGAGTTCAAAAAGAAATTCCCTCTCATGAAATGTCGCTTGAAGAATGGAACAAAGTCATTTCTGTTAACTTATCAGGGACGTTTATGGGGTGTAGAGAAGCAATTAATTACATGCTTGAACATAATATCAAAGGTACGGTCATCAACATGTCAAGCGTACACGATATTATCCCGTGGCCACATTTTGTTCATTATGCATCAAGTAAAGGCGGCATTAAAATGATGACAGAAACGTTAGCATTAGAATATGCGCCAAGAGGAATTCGCGTAAATTCAATTGGTCCAGGTGCGATTAATACGCCAATCAATGCTGAAAAATTCTCAGATCCATCAACCAAAGCCGATGTGGAAAAGCTGATTCCAATGGCTAAGATTGGAGAACCAGAAGAAATTGCAAGCGTCGCGGCATGGTTAGCATCGAACGAAGCTAGATATGTTACGGGCATCACGCTGTATGCTGATGGTGGAATGACCCTATATCCAAGTTTTCAAGCAGGAAAAGGTTAATTCATTCTTCTAGAAGGACGAATATACACACCGGTACCATTTGGCACAATGGAAGCAAGTTCGTTTACTTGTTCGTTTTTCATTCGAATACAGCCTTTTGAAACGGCTTTTCCAATCGAACTAGGGTCATTTGTTCCATGAATGCCATAGGATTGTTTTGAAAGGCTTAGCCACATTGTACCAAATGGTCCACCGGGATTTGGCTCTCTATTCACAATGACAAAGTCTCCAACAGGTGTTGTGCTAAGCATCTGCCCAACAGCAATTGGGTAAGTTGCTTTCACAACATTATTTTCTCTTAGCTCCAACTCTCTCTCCGCGATAAAGACATGAATGGAATATGGAATGGTTGTTTTATCTGGTAGGTCAGGAATAAGAATTACTTGCCCTGGTACGATGATGTTTGGGTTTAACCCTGGATTGGCTGCAAGAATCATACTGAAAGGCCTTCGATAATCAAGTGAAATTTGATACAATGTTTCACCTTGTTTCACAACATGGAGCATGACTTTCCCTCCTTAATCATAAATCTTTTTAAAATTAACAGAATTTTTCGTTATTATATAAATCTATAGGATTATTTGTTACTATATGAACAGCGTGAGGAGAAAGTGAGCAATAGAGTAAAGGTTTCATATATACGAAATTAGAAGGTGTTGAACAAAAATGAAAATGAAGCACGGAATGATTGACATTGGGTCGAATACAATGCGACTAGTGATTTATGAAAATAGAGAACGGAAAGGCTTCAAGCAAATTGAAAACCTCAAAGTAGTAGCCAGATTACGTAATTATTTAGATAATGACAGTTTGTTAAACGAAGAAGGCATTCATGTTTTGCTTCAAACGCTACAAACGTTTCAAATTATTACGCGTCATCACGAATTAACACACGTTAGCTGCATAGCGACTGCTACGGTTAGACAAGCTAAAAATAAAGAGTACATTGTCCAGCTGGTTAAAGAAAACACTGACTTCTCAATGAAGATCTTATCGGAATATGAAGAGGCCTTTTATGGTTTTTTTGCCGTGACGAATTCAACTTCAATAGAAGAAGCTGTAACAATTGACATAGGAGGAGGGAGCACAGAACTTACTTACTTTCGAAATAGAGAACTTGTTGAATATCATAGCTTTCCTTTTGGTGCGCTCTCCTTACGTTTGCAGTATGTGAAAGACCATGTACCGACCAATGAAGAAAGAGGCAAAATCCGTGATTTTGTACGAAGTGAATTTCAAACGCTATCTTGGCTTAAAAAACGCTATGTACCAATTGTAGCAATCGGTGGAAGTGCGAGAAATCTTGTACAGCTCCATCAAAGTTTTATTCAGTATCCGCTTGCTGGGGTGCATCAATATAAAATGGCACCTAGGGACATTGCACAAGTGAAAACAATTATTACCCCCTACTCCTACGCTGAACTTCAAAAATTAGAAGGGCTATCCAAAGATCGAGCAGACACCATTATGCCTGCTATTGAAGTGTTTCAAGCCCTGTGTGAGGTCGTAAACGCGCCTTCATTTATTCTCAGTCGTAAAGGGCTTAGAGAAGGAGTGCTATATAAAGAAGCACATGAGCAAAGCCAGGGAACAATGTATCCCGACGTAGTGGAACGTAGTTTTCAAGAACTTGTCGATGACTTTGAAATTAATCCAATTTACGTTCAACAAGTAACGCGTACCGCTACAATGCTGTTTCAGCACCTGCGAGTGAATGCTTTACCAACCTTAACAGATGATGACCTCGAATTGTTAAGAAAAGGGGCTCAAGTGTTTCATTTGGGAGAATATATTGATTCAGAATCCAGCAGTCAGCATACGTTTTATTTATTAGCAAATCGTACAATTGACGGGTTAACGCATTTAGAACGCCTAAAGTTAGCATTAGTTGCTTCTTATAAAGGGAAATCTACGTTTAGACAATATATTGAGCCGTTTCGTGAATGGATTTCAAAAGAAGAACAGAGAAAACTCTTATTAGTAGGAGCTCTATTAAAATTGGCAACAAGCTTAAATGCAACTAAGCGAAATGTGGTAACACATATAGAAGTCAAGATTACGGATGCAATGTTAACTTTTACGCTCGTGTGTAATGGTAATTATAAAGCGGAAGAATACCAAGCTGAAAAACAAAAAAAGCATTTAGAAAAAGTGTTGAAAAAACCTATTGCGTTGAATTTTAAATACATTACGAATTAAAAGGTAATACTATTCCTGTACAAAATAAGAAATAAAAAATATACATGTCGTTCATCTTATCTTTATAATTAGTTCATAATTAGATATTAATTAAAAAAGGAGAGCATTTGGGGGGAAATGTAGATGGTGGATGTGGATAAAATATATAGACTGGATAAAGAAAATGAACTGACAAACCCTTCTTATTATAATAACCGGGAACTAAGCTGGTTGGCATTTAATCAGCGCGTACTAGAAGAGGCGATTGATAAACGGAATGCTCTTTTAGAACGATTAAAATTTCTAGCGATTTTCAGCTCTAATTTAGACGAATTTTTTATGGTAAGAGTAGCAGGAATAAAAGATCAAGTAAAAGCAGGATTTAATAAGCCTGAGAATAAAGCGGGACTGACCCCAAAACAGCAGCTTTCAGCAATCGCGATTAAAAATCATGAGCTCATTAAAGTTCAATCTGAAACCTATATGCATACTTTATTGCCATTGTTAAAACAAGAACAAATCAACTTTGTTTCAATCAAGGAATTAACGACGCATCAGAAAGAGTTTTTAAAATCTTATTTTATAGATCAAGTGTTTCCTGTTTTAACTCCAATGGCAGTTGATGCATACCGACCGTTTCCGATACTTCTCAATAAAAGTTTAAATTTAGCTGTGGTATTAAAAGAAGATAACGAAGAGCAGCAAGTTATGGGGATAAAAGGAAGACTTGCCATTGTGCAGGTGCCTGCGGTTTTAGAACGGTATATTGAACTCCCAACGGATTCATTGGAACGCTCATTCGTTTTATTAGAAGAAGTGATTGCCCACTTTATTCAGCAATTGTTTAGCGGTTATGAAGTAACATCTGTGACGCAGTTTCGCATTACGCGAAATGCGGATATGACCATTCATGAAGAAGGAGCTCGAGACCTTTTAAAAGAAATTGAGAAAGAGCTGAAAAAACGAAAATGGGGCGCTGCTGTGCGTTTAGAAGTAAAAGCCTCTTATTATGATGAACAGGTTCTAGTCTATTTAAAAAGAGTGTTGGATATCCACACGAAAGATGTGTACGTAGTTGACTCACCTCTTGATTTAACCATGCTGTTTTCGTTTTGTGACAAGATTAAAGTGACGCATGAGCATTTAGGTGTTGAAATGTTTATCCCGCAGCCTCCGCAAGATTTAGCATCGGATGAAGATATCTTTGAAAAATTGTTAGAGCAGGATTTGTTGTTTCATCATCCCTACGAGTCGTTTGAGCCGGTTGTTGACTTTGTAGCCGATGCTGCAGAAGATCCTGATGTATTAGCCATTAAACAAACTTTATATCGTGTAAGCGGAGATTCACCCGTCATAAAAGCGCTGCAAAGAGCTGCTGAAAATGGAAAACAGGTTACCGTATTGGTTGAATTAAAAGCACGGTTTGATGAAGAGAAGAACGTTCAATGGGCAAAAAAATTAGAAAAAGCGGGTTGTCACGTTATCTATGGGATGACACACTTAAAAACGCATAGCAAAATTACGCTTGTTGTCAGGAAGCGCCACAATCGAATTGAGCGATTTGTTCATCTTGGCACAGGCAATTATAATGACGCAACGGCTAAAATCTATACGGATATTAGTTACTTAACATCAAAGCGCCAGTTTGGTATTGATGCAACTAATTTCTTTAATTACTTAAGTGGTTATACGCAAAAGCCAGCTTATCACCACTTATCAGTTGCGCCGTTTGATATTCGAGATGATTTCCTTGCGTTAATTGATAAAGAAATAGCATGTCATAAAAAACACGGCAATGGCCGAATTATTGCTAAGATGAATTCCCTGACAGATAAGGCATTAATTATGAAGTTATATGAAGCTTCGCAGGCTGGTGTGTCCATTGATTTAATTGTCCGCGGTACGTGTTGTCTGCGTCCCAAAGTGGAAGGGATTAGCGAACATATTCGAGTGAGGAGTATTATAGGGAGGTTTTTAGAGCATAGTCGCATCTATACATTTCATCACAATGGAGAAAAAAAGGTGTATTTCTCATCTGCTGATATGATGACAAGAAATATGGTAAAGCGCGTTGAAATTCTATTTCCAATTCTCGAAAAATCGTTAAAAAACAGAACGCTAAAATGGTTAAACCTTATGCTTGAAGATAACATAAAAGCTAGAGAGCAGGATGCGAGCGGAAATTACTATTACCTGCCGCAGGGGCAACAAGAAGCTGTTGATAGCCAAAAAGTTTTTAGGCAACTAGCATATCAAGTCATGGAAGATGAAGAGTAAACAAAAAAGCCGATAGAAATCGGCTTTTGCACTTGTTATCGAGGAATGGGGCCAAATCCTGGTGTGCCTGGAGCTCCATAGAAAGTGTTGTAAACATGTGGACCTCCATAGTATGGAGTAGGTGGATATGGGTAGAACGGAGGGCAACAAACCGGGCGTCCACCGAATCCGCTCACTGCTAGTCCTCCAAGTAAGCCACCAGCTAGGCCAGCTACGAATGGCAAAGCAAAAAAGCGCTGTTCACCGTTAGGAGCGGTACGATATACGCCATACGGATAATATTGATGATACATAATTCAACCTCCTTCAATGTTGTCTATGTAGTGTATGGTGGTAGGTTTCATTATGAGTCTGTCTTACTATATGTTTCTAGTGTAATCACAAAAAAACGTCTAACTAGACGTTTTCTTCAGTGTGAATAATGTAATTTCAGGTGTAGCTAAAAATCTAAAAGGAATGCGCGTTGTGCCGATGCCGCGGTTCACATATAGCTGCATTTTGCTTTCTCCAACCTCGTAAAATCCTTCTGGATAAACTGTACCAAAAGGAGGAGTGATTAACGGCCCGAAAAATGGAAGCTGAATTTGTCCTCCGTGACTATGCCCTGATAGCTGTAAATCAACGGGAAATGCCGCAGCTTTAACTGCTACGTCAGGTTCATGAATCATAGCGATTGAAAAAGTAGAAGGCTCTAATCGACTAAGTGTTTGTTCATATTGAGGATCTCCTAACATCACATCATCTAACCCACAAATCTGGATATATTCGCCGCTATCAAGTGTAATGGTGCGTACGTCATTGACTAGAAGTTGGAAGTTTGATTCTTGAATTACATCTTGATAAAGCGTCGTACCATATCCTCCATGATCATGATTTCCGTAAATTGCGTACTTTCCAAGAGGCGACTTTAATCGGTGTAAAATAGGAGGAATTCGATGCGGATAAGCATATTCATTCGGTGCATCCATTAAATCTCCTGTAAACAAAATGACATCAGGTTTGAGGCTGTTAATCTTACTAACAAGCTCTTCTAGCTGCTGAAGATTATAAGAAAGCCCAAGGTGAGTATCACTAAATTGTAAAATTGTCCGATTGTGAAAGCCGGTTGGAATATTGTTTGAAAAGATGTTTTTACGCGTTATCTGGAGTCGCCTTGGCTCAATATACTTCGCATATGTATAACCAAAGGAAGTCGTTAATACAGTTCCTAACGATAAAGAAAGTAAACCTTTTAAAAAAGAGCGTCGTGTATACGTCTTTTTCATTTTAAAATCAACCTATTCTCTTTCATATTGCCATTCTACTTATAATGGCTAAAGTTTAATTATAGCACCTCTGAAAAAAGGATAAAACTTAAAACCCTTATTTACCTAAATAACTAGTAAAAAAAACTTATTTTCGAGAAAAGTGAATAACTATTCATTTCTCTTTTAGATAAAAAAAGGTAGAATAAAAGAGTAAGAGTTTTAATAAAAGGGGGATAACAGAATGAAGGAGAAAGTAGTGATTGTAACAGGTGGTTCAAGTGGGATGGGCAAACATATGGCGAAGCGTTTTGCTAGCGACGGAGCGTATGTCGTAATTACTGGAAGGTCTCTAGAGAGGTTAGAAGAAACGAAGGCGGAGATTGAAACATTTGAAAATCAAGTATTACCTGTGCAGATGGATGTACGAAACCCTGAAGATGTAAAGCGGATGGTAAGTGAAACTGATAAGCAGTTTGGGCGAATCGACTACCTTATTAACAATGCCGCAGGGAATTTTATATGCCCTGCAGAAGAGCTTTCAGTAAACGGTTGGAAAAGTGTTATTGATATTGTGTTAAACGGTACATTTTACTGTAGCTCCGAAGTAGGAAAGTATTGGATTGACCACAAGATTAAAGGAGCCATTACGAATATTGTAGCTACATATGCCTGGAATGCAGGTGCTGGAGTTATTCATTCAGCTTCAGCTAAAGCTGGCGTGTTAACAATGACAAGAACATTAGCTGTTGAATGGGCAAGTAAATATGGTATTCGAGTGAATGCAATCGCTCCTGGACCAATTGAGCGTACTGGTGGAGCAGATAAATTATTTCAATCTGAAAAGATGAAAGCGCGTACACTTAATTCGGTACCACTTAGACGATTTGGTACACCAGAAGAAATTGCAGGACTAGCTGCATTCTTATTTTCGGATGAAGCCTCTTATATTAATGGTGAATGCATAACAATGGATGGAGGTCAATGGTTAAACCAATATCCTTTTTAAATGAAGGAAAAAAGCAGACAGTCGAATGTCTGCTTTTTTGAACTTTATGAAAGCGTTACTTCATTGCAAAGACTAGCAAAAACAGGATTTTCATATTATACTTACTAAAAATGTATATATAGTAATTGAGCACATTGAATGCTACAAAAAAGCTTGAATATTCATTGCGCTTACGTAAACCAATGAAAGTAGATCAAAAGGTCTGGAAAGAGGATTGAATTGAATCTATATGATAAGGGGGAACGTCATGGATCCTTTAGATGTGTTAACAAACATAGAGAACACCCTTCCATATTATCAAGCAATTTTTAGTGCGGATGAACACAAGATTGTTGGGTATGAAGTGTTAGCAAGGATTAAACAAGATGACGAGATTGAAAGTTTAGGAGCTTTTTTTCACGATGATGCGATTCCGGATGAATATCGAATTGAAGTGGATTATGCCGTTTTAACAAAAGCATTGAATCACATTTTAGAGCAGAAAGAAGAGTTTTTAATCTTTATTAATCAAAATCCCAATTTATTGATGAATGACCATGGAGAATCACTGTTAGAACTATTGCAGTATTTTGAAACAAAGGGGTTATCACTTAATCGAGTTGTTTTAGAAATTACTGAGCACAATTTTAATGGTGATATTGAATCTCTTCAGCATTTGTTGAAATATTATCAAACGTATGGCATTAAGGTGGCAATTGATAATATCGGTAAAGAAAGCAGTAACTTAGATCGTATTGGTTTGCTTTCACCAGATATCTTAAAAGTAGATTTGCATATTTTACGACAAACCGCTATGACGCAGTCTTATCAAGACGTTTTGTACTCGTTATCATTGCTAGCGCGTAAAATGGGAGCTACCCTGCTGTATGAAGACATTGAGGCTTCTTACCAGCTGCAATATGCATGGCGTAACGGTGGGAGGTACTTTCAAGGTTTCTATTTACATAAACCATCAGCTGAGTTGGTTGACCCGTTTCTGTTAAAAGATAAATTGAAAAATCAATTTGAAATGTTTATTGCTCATGAAAAGAAAAAATTACAGGCTATTTATGAATTAACGGAGAGTTTCGAAGTGAAAATGCAGCAGTTAATGAGTCAATGTCGCAAGATGGAAGGCTATGACGAGATGCTTCAGTATATTGCGAGTGAGCTTTCAATCGCATGCTTTCGAGTATATATATGCGACGAGAATGGGTTTCAGCGCTCATCAAACTTCTTAAAGAAAGAACATGAATGGATTGCTGAGCCAGATTACCTTCACAAAAACTGGAGCTGGCGTCCGTATTTTCTCGAAAATATCATCCGAATGAATCATGAGCAACGTGGGATTTTATCGGACTTATATAACGATATTGAAACAGGAGAGAACATCCGAACCTTTTCGTACCCAATTGAAAACGGTCATTATCTATTTATTGATATTTCATACGCCTTTTTATATGAGAAAGACGCATTATAAAAAAACATGCCCACTCTTAGTTGGGGGCATGCTTTTTTTTATTTCTAAAAATGAAAGAATATGGGGTTAAAAAGAAGGAAAGCTATTACTAATTAAAACGAAAGGGATGATCGTTTATGAAAAAAGTAGTAGCATCCATAATCATATTTTTATGTGTAGTGTGTTTGTATACGCCCGCCCAGGCTGAAGTCGACGGAGATACGCGCAATGAAATCTTTACTGCGCTACATGAAGCATTTCAAGCACAGCTTCGTTTAACGAACGAGCATTATTCAAAGGAAAAAGCAATGAATACACTGCTTCCATATTTTGAAAAAAGTTATGCAGAGAAATTTCTAGATGACAATATGGTTCAAGAAGCTCAGGGGTATACCGTATACGGTTCTGATTTTGCTCTTCATTATATCCCGTATTTTTCATATGATGAACAGACAAAGGTAGCGGTTCATCCATCTATGCAAAAAGCTTACGTCTTCGAATATTTTCCGGCTGTAAAAGATGGCCCCGTATCTTACGTTGGGCATTATGAGATGCTGACGTTGACTCGCCATGAAGGAAAATGGAAAGTGTCAGGATTTACATATAGTAATCAAAAGCCGAGCTAACCTTTTCTCATAAAGTGTTTAACTTAAGAAAGATCTAAAAGTTTTTCTAGTGTTTGTAAATCAAAACCTTTTACCACATCATTATTGACTTTAACAGTTGGTGTTGAATACGATTGAAATACGTCAATCATACGATTTCTAGCTGCTATATCTTTGGAAACGTCATATTCTTTATATGAAATATTATTGTGTTTTAAAAACAGTTTAACAATTTCACACGGTGGACAAGCTGGTTGTGTATATAACTCTACGTTTTTCATCTTAAAACTCCTTATTGTATAATATGATATTATAATCAAAAACGACAAACTGCGCCATAATAAGCCAATTTCTTACGAAAATTCATGTAAAGTACTTGTGTTTTTTCTGTATGTGGCATATAGTGAAATGGTGTCTTTTATGCATGAGGATTCATGCTGAAGAAATGAGAATGAATAAACAAGCCTTAAATAGGGTAAGTAATGATGTAATCGTTGAAAGGAGAGATTATATGTCACAATTACAAGGTATTTTAACTCGTCTTGTGAATCTCCGTGAGCAAGCAAGTGGAAGTGAAGCACCACAACGCTTCTTCGAAGTAGATGGAAAACGAATTTGTAGCGTGAAATATCATGCGAAAACTGAAACGTTTGAACTTGAAGTATATCAAGATGGCGAGAAGCCAAGCGTTTATCAATTTGATAATATTGACATGATTGCAATTGAGATTTTTGAATTAATTCATTAATGAAGCCATTAATCAGCTTAGATCTGTAAATTGTCGATGATTCGAATTAAAGCCTTGGGTGCACATTTACGTGTATCCAAGGCTTTTTATATGTCAAAAATAACTGATATACTAAACGTCCTTCATTTTATATAAAAAGTTAAAAAGAATCTTGACAATAAATAACTTTTGTCTATCTTTCTGAAGCATTTTTTTATATGATTAGAAGGTGAAAAAGTAAAACAATGTGTTGAGAGGAATAGCAAAATGCAATTAGTAGAATGTCGCATGCTTGTCGTATTGGCCCAAGAATTAAATATGAGAAAAGCAGCTGAGCGCTTATTTGTATCGCAGCCAGCTTTATCACAGCGCCTGCAAACAATTGAGCGGGCATGGGATACTCAAATCTTTATCCGTTCCCAAAAAGGTCTTTCTTTAACACCAGCTGGTGAAAAAATTGTGCAGTTTGCAAAGGAAGTTGTTGAAAAAGAAGACCAAGTAAAAGAAGATCTTCATCATTTAGACACCGAAGTATACGGTACGTTAAAGCTCGCTGTAGCCTCCATTATCGGCCAGCATTGGCTGCCAGCGGTTTTAAAAAAGTATATGGATAAATACCCCCATGCAAAGATTTCCCTTGTAACGGGATGGAGCAGCGAAATGCTTCGCTATATTTACGAAGATGAAGTTCATATCGGAATTATTCGAGGAAATCCCGAATGGAAAGGTGTAAAGGAACATCTCTTTACCGACCCTTTATATTTAGTAGATACTGAAATTGAAGATGCCTCTGAGGTACCAAATAATGATCGACCGTTTATTCAATTTAAAAGTGATTCCACCTATTATCAAGAAATACTCGATTGGTGGCACAGGGAGTTTCATACAACTCCAAAGCGAACGATTGTTGTAGACCAAATTGAGACGTGTAAACAAATGGCTTTAAACGGTCTGGGTTTTGCCATTTTACCGTCAATTGCTGTGAAAGATGCGCAGCACTTACATCGCATTCCACTATTAAAAGAAAATAAAGAGCCGATTACTAGAGATACTTGGTTAGTAGGATATGAGTCAGCGTTTAAGCTGAAACAAGTGCGTGCATTTATGGAAATTGTCAAAGAGTATATCAAAGAACAGCAAGAAAAAGAGCTATCATAATACATCTACGCATTATGTGAAAAAATGAGAAAATTACGTGACTTCTAACTTGTCATGTGGAACTCATTTTGTTACATTAGTAAAATGAAGCAAATGCTAACTTAGGAGGAATACATAATATGAAAATGATGGATGCAAACGAAATTATTTCATTTATTCAAAACAGCACAAAATCAACACCTGTAAAAGTATATGTAAAAGGTGATTTAGAAGGAATCGACTTCGGCGCTTCTTCTAAAACATTCGTAACTGGCAACACAGGTGTTGTATTCGGTGAATGGAAAGAAATTCAAGCTGTAATTGAAGCAAACGAAGGAAAAGTAGAAGATTACGTTATCGAAAACGATCGTCGTAACTCTGCAATTCCGCTTTTAGATATGAAAAATATCAAAGCGCGCATTGAGCCAGGTGCAATCATTCGTGATCAAGTTGAAATTGGAGACAATGCTGTTATTATGATGGGTGCTTCAATCAACATCGGTTCTGTAATCGGTGAAGGTACAATGATCGATATGAACGTTGTAATGGGTGGACGTGCAACAGTAGGTAAAAACTGTCACATCGGTGCAGGTTCAGTATTAGCTGGCGTAATTGAGCCACCTTCTGCAAAACCAGTTGTTGTTGAAGACGATGTTGTAATTGGTGCAAACGCAGTTGTTCTAGAAGGTGTAACAGTAGGTAAAGGTGCAGTTGTTGCCGCTGGTGCAATCGTAGTTGAAGATGTACCACCATATACGGTAGTAGCAGGTACACCAGCTCGTGTTATTAAAGAAATTGACGAAAAAACAAAATCAAAAACTGAAATCAAACAAGAGCTTCGTCAACTAAACGACTAATAAGCGAAAGACACAGAAAGCGTGGGCAACCACGCTTTCTTAACTATAAGGAGGATTTTTGGTACGTGGACATTTCTCAATTTGCTGCTTTGCGCAGAGAATTACATAAAATACCTGAGCTAGGCTTTCAAGAAGTAAAAACGCAAGCGTTTTTACTACGCTATATTGAAAGTCTTCCTCAAGAACACCTTGAAATTAAAACGTGGAAAACCGGCATCTTTGTGAAAGTGAAAGGGAAAAAACCAACGAAAACAATCGGCTATCGAGCTGACATTGATGGTCTCCCAATTACGGAAGAAACTGAGTATGAGTTTTCGTCCACTCATGAAGGTTTAATGCATGCTTGTGGTCATGATTTTCACATGAGTATTGGTTTAGGCATTCTAACACACTTTGCAAACCATCCAATTGATGATAACTTGCTGTTTATCTTTCAACCCGCTGAAGAGGGGCCGGGGGGAGCTCAGCCAATGCTTGAAAGCGAGATTATGGAAGAGTGGAAGCCTGATCAAATTGTTGCGCTACACATTGCTCCTGAATATCCAGTAGGATCAATTGCGGTGAAAGAAGGCATTTTATTTGCGAACACATCTGAACTGTTTATTGATTTAAAAGGAAAAGGAGGACATGCAGCATACCCACATAACACAAATGATATGGTGGTAGCCGCTTGTCAATTGGTTTCACAGCTACAAACAATCGTTGCTAGAAACGTTGATCCATTAGATAGTGCTGTTATTACCGTTGGCAAAATTACTGCTGGAACGGTTCAAAATATTATTGCTGAGCGCGCTCGCATTGAAGGAACCATTCGTACGCTATCTCCTGAGTCAATGGCACGTGTTAAAGAGCGGATTGAGGCTATTGTAAAAGGTGTGGAAGTAGGTTATCAGTGTGAGACAGTCATTGATTATGGTTGTATGTATCATCAAGTTTACAACAATCATGATATGACAAAGGAATTTATGACATTTGCTAGAGCTCAAGAAGAAGTTGAGGTTATTGAGTGTCAAAAAGCGATGACGGGAGAGGATTTTGGTTACATGTTAAAAGAGATTCCTGGCTTTATGTTTTGGCTTGGAGTAAATTCTCCTTATGGTCTTCATCATTCAAAGCTTCAGCCTGATGAGAAGGCAATTGAGGTAGCCATTTCTCTTATTACTCGCTATTTCGAAATGAAAGGCATTGCATAAGAAAACCCCGGAAGCTAAACTTCCAGGGTTTTTTCGTTATCCGTTATCTTTAGCGGGCTGTGGTGATTCACCAGTCGGCTTTTCAACGTATACTTGGTGTGGGAAAGGAATTTCAATTCCATGCGCGTCAAATGCTTCTTTAAACGCTTTACGAAGCTTACGTTCTACTCCCCATTGCTCGCCATTTTTCGTTTTTCCAACTACTCGTAGTACAACGTCTGATGCACCTAGCCCCTGAACACCAAGAACGTTTGGTCCATCTACAATGTTTTCATCTTCTTGTGCAATACGATCACATACTTCTTGTAAAATAGAAACTGCGCGATCAATATCGTCATCATATGAGATGCCAATGTCTACAAGCGCACGCATATTTCCACGAGAGTGGTTGCTTAGGCTTGTAATCTCACGATTTGGCACATAGTGCAATGTTCCGTCAAATCCGCGAATTTGAGTTGTACGAAGTCCTACAGATTCAACAATGCCTGAAAAGCTCCCTGTTGTTACATAATCGTCCACATCAATTTGTTTCTCAAGTAGTAAGAAAAATCCTGTAACAATATCGCTCACAAGTCCTTGCGCGCCAAAACCAATTGCTAATCCCACGACTCCAGCACCGGCAAGAAGCGCTGTTGCCTGCACACCAACAGTTTCAAGTAACATTACAATAACAATAAAGATAAGAACGTATGAAAATACATTTACCATTAAGCTTTTAAGCGTAAGTGCTCTACCTTTTGACACGCTATCACGTTCCATCATACGGTTGAAAGAACGATCAATAATACGAGTTCCAATGGAACGTACGATTAAGAAACCAATTAAGATGAGGATAAGTTTTAACGCAACTACCCCTGCAACTGTCAGAAGTTGTTCCCAATTGACTTCTGAAAAATTCAACATAAAAAATTCATCCTTTCTAAACATAAATCCTTAACTGGAAATAAGTGAAGAAGATAACCATATGTAATGTAAAAACTTGCTTAGTTTCTGGCTCTTTCAGTACATTAATTTATTCCCGCTATTAGACATGCTAAACTTAATTTGTCCCTTTTTGCAAGTCATTAACGTTATTTTTTCTAGAAATGAGCAAAAAAAGTTCGTTTATCTTAGATAAAAATAGGGCATAACATGTATATCGTCCTATTTCATGTAGTTTGTAACGAATTAATAGGTATAATTTACTATATTTAAATGAAGAGCAGAATAAACCTGAGTTTATTATTATGTTGGAGGGATGATTCATGCCAGAACGCATGGTAGCCAAGCAGGCCCCACGCTTTGAAATGGAAGCAGTATTGCCGAATAAAGAGTTTGGAAAAGTAAGCTTAGAAGAAAATATGAAACAAGATAAATGGACAGTTCTGTTCTTTTATCCTATGGATTTTACAAAAGTGTGTCCAACTGAGATTACGGCTTTATCAGATCGATACGATGAGTTTAAAAAGTTAGAGGCAGAAGTAATTGGCGTCTCAACAGATACTATTCATACGCATTTAGCTTGGATTAAATCAGATCGACGAGACAACGGATTAGGACCAGTTAACTATCCTTTAGCTGCAGATACAAATCATATTGTTTCACGTGAATATGGCGTTTTAATTGAAGAAAAAGGCGTAGCTTTACGTGGCTTATTTATTATTAATCCTCAAGGAGAACTGATGTACGCTGTTGTCAACCATAATAACATTGGCCGAGATGTAGATGAAACGCTGCGCGTATTACACGCTTTACAAACTGGGGAGCTTTGTCCTGCAAACTGGAAATCAGGACAAGCTACGTTATAAAAAAGCTTAGGGCAAAGATAAAAGCTTTCTTACAGCTAAAGTTCGGCTGAAGAATTAGTTAAAGCCAAGTGAAAATATATAAATGCTGGTGTTTCTAAAAAGTAGACATCAGTGTTTTTTATGTTTTGTTTAGAAAGTAGAAAATACGTTTGAAGATGACGAATTTATATCATACTAACGATAATTTAGTATTGAAGGAGGAATTTATATGCAAATTGGAATGATTGGTCTGGGAAAAATGGGAGCGAACCTTTCGCTAAACTTGATGGAACACAACCATGCAGTTGTAGCATTTGACGTGAATAAAGAAGCGGTTAAAACGTTGGAAGAACAAGGAGCTGTAGGGGCTCACTCAATAGAAGAATTAGTTAAAAAATTAGAAAAGCCAAAAGTAGCTTGGGTGATGGTACCGGCGGGAGATCTTACAGAAAAGGTAATAAATGAGCTTCAAGGCCTGCTTGATGAAGGAGATATTATTATAGATGGTGGAAACTCAAAGTACCAAGATTCTGTTCGTCGTGCTGAAAAAGCTCATCAAAAGGGGATTCACTTTTTTGATGTCGGAACCAGCGGTGGAATGGAAGGAGCACGAAATGGAGCCTGCATGATGATTGGTGGAGATAAGGAAGCTTTCGCTCACATTGAACCTATTTTTAAAGATATAAATGTGGAAAAAGGCTATCTGTATGCAGGAGATGCAGGAAGCGGCCACTTCTTGAAAATGGTACATAATGGAATTGAATATGGTATGATGCAAGCAATTGCAGAAGGGTTTGATGTGTTGGAAAAAAGTCAGTTTGATTATGACTATGAAGCTGTTGCGAGAGTATGGAACAATGGTTCTGTTATCCGCTCGTGGTTAATTGAGCTGATGGAACGTGCCTTTTCAAAAGATCCTCGTTTGGATGATATCCGTGGCGTGATGCATTCTTCTGGAGAGGGAAAATGGACGGTTGAATCAGCTTTAGACTTACAAGTTCCAACACCGGTTATTGCGCTTTCACTAATGATGCGCTATCGTTCATTAGAAGATGATACCTTTACCGGGAAAGTTGTAGCTGCTCTTCGAAATGAATTCGGTGGTCATGCTGTAGAGAAAAAGTAAAGGGAAATCTAAAAGCTGTGGAAATCCGCAGCTTTTTTTCTGCAAGCTGACATGTATAGAGAAAAGAAGTCTTACATTATGGTAAAATAAAGTAGTATATGGACTTCACTTGTTACTATATGGAGGATTTTTCATGAAAAAGGAATTTGCAGTAGTTGGATTAGGGAGATTTGGCGGTAGCATTTGTAAAACATTAAGTGATCAAGGTATGGAAGTACTGGCTATTGATACGGATGAAGAGAAAGTAAATGAGTATGCGAGCGTTGCCTCACATGCCGTAGTGGGAGACTCTACGGATGAAGGTGTACTAAAAAGTTTAGGCATTCGTAACTTTGATCATGTCATAGTAGCTATTGGTGATAATATTCAAGCAAGCATTTTAACCACGCTGATTTTAAAGGAGCTAGGCGTAAAGAAAATTACGGTAAAAGCGCAAAATGATTATCATGCTAAGGTATTATCGAAAATTGGAGCTAACTTTATTGTGCATCCAGAACGTGATATGGGAAGAAGAATTGCCAATAGTATGATTTCCAATAGCGTACTTGACTATCTAGAGCTATCTGATGAGCACAGTATTGTTGAGCTAGTTGCGAGTAAAAAAATGGCGGGAAATACGCTTATCGACTTAAATATTCGTGCTAAATATGGTATTAATATTGTTGCAATTAAGAGAAGCCAAGATATTATTGTCTCTCCACAAGCATCAGAGTCAATCAAACAGGGTGACATTTTAATTGTTATTGGTGCAGATGTAAATATTAATCGATTTGAGAATAAATTCGCAGATATGTAATGAAAACCTGCTTTCAGCATTGGAAGCAGGTTTTTGCTATGTATTTATAGAAAATATGGATTTTATTGGTGGTTTGCTAGTACAATAGTAAGCGGAGGAATGCAAGATGAAAACTTTTTTAGTGCAAACTACTATGTTTTTAGCGATATGGATTGCCCTTTTTTTTTCAATGTATCAAAGCGTAAATACTCTTGGATTACTTTTTTTAAGTTTTCTGTCCATGCTTATTTATTTTACAAAACCACTGTGGAGGCAGAAGCTAGGAAATCAAATGTGTCAAGTGTTGGTGCTGACAAGCTTAGGGTTCTTCTTATCGTTCTCCCCACTTTTAATGGCTCTTTTTCTGTATGTTAGTGTTGAAGCAACCAGTGAAGTGAAGGGACTTTCTTTTCGAATTTATGCTGGATGTACACTGATTGCTTTTTTACTTTTAACCTGGATTAAGTTAGAGGCCTTATTACTACCAACCATTATCATAACTGTGCTAATTGGGGTTGTTTTGTATCAATTAGGTGTAAGCAGGGAAGAAAAGCAACAAAAACAGCTTTTATATGATGAGCTTAGAGGTGAATATCGCTCTCTTAAACGAATGAGTTTGGAGGCAGATAAAGCGGCTCGAAATGAAGAAAGAACAAGAATTGCTCGAGATATTCACGATTCTGTTGGCCATAAATTAACGGCGTTATTACTAAATATTCAAGTGTTAAAGATGAGTCAAGAGTTAGAAAATGTACAGCTAGACCAATTAAAACGGTTAGCAGAAGAAAGCTTAGCCGAAACACGTCATGCTGTAAAGGAGTTGGATAAATCAACCTTACAGGGAGTAGCATCCATTGTTCATTTAATTAAAAAGTTAGAATCAGAGAGTCATATGAATGTTTCGTTTACAGTGAAGCAGCGAGTATTATCACTGACGCTGTCCAATACTCAAAGCGTCGCGTTATATCGCGCTATTCAAGAGGGATTTACAAACGCAATGCGTCACGGTAGTTCAAGAGAATTAGCAATTACTCTAATGCTATCACCAGTAGGAGATTTATCTTTCCAAATAAAAAACAGCATTGCACCTGATGCACCTCCTTTTCAAGAAGGGTTTGGGTTAAAGGCATTAAAGCAGCGGATTGAAAGTATCCGAGGACAAGTAAGCTACTTGCAAACACCTGAACATTTTTCTATAGAAGGCATCATTAAACTAAATTAAGGGATACAAAGAAGGTGAGTTTACTTGATTCATATTTTACTTGTGGAAGATCAAAGCATTGTTCGTTCAGGAATTAAAATGATGATTGAACAAGATGCTGCTCTGTGCGTGCGAGCAGAAGCGAGTAATGGAAAAGAAGCGTTAGAGCAGCTGGAGCGTCATATGATTGATCTTGTGATTATGGACGTATCAATGCCAATTATGAACGGAATTGAATCGACCCAGAAGATAAAAGCGCAGTGGCCAACAATACGGGTATTAATGCTAACGACCTTTAATGATGAAGAGTATGCTATGCAGGCTCTTCAATATGGAGCAAATGGGTTTATGCTAAAAACGGCTGACCCCGAGCATCTCATTCAATCCATTCATAGTTGTATGAACGGTGGTTTAAGTATTCATGATCACGTAACGGCTAAAATTATGCCAAGGTTATTAAGAAAAGAAGCAGCAGACCCTATACAGATTGAACTAACAAAAAGAGAAAGAGAGTTAGTCAAACTTGTAGGAGAAGGGAAAACGAACAAGGAAATTGCAGCAGAGCTTTATTTATCAATTGGAACGGTTAAAAATCATCTTACGCAAATTCTACATAAGCTAGAGCTGCGTGACCGCACGCAGCTGGCTATTTATGCTGTGAAAAATCACTTAGCGTGAAGAAATCTTCTGACAAGAGGTCAGAAGATTTTTTGTCATGTGACGGAGGTCATAGTTTGGAATAGAAGAAGTGACGGAAGTAAGTGGTGAAGGAAGTGTTGAATTTATAAGATGAAGTAAGAAAGAAAATAAAGGAGTGAAGCCTTATGCTAGAAGTCATCGAACTAAGTAAAGCATACAAAAAAGCGAAAGTAGTAAATAACATCAGCTTGTTTTTAGAACGTGGAGAAACAATTGGATTATTAGGGCCAAACGGTGCAGGAAAGTCAACGACCATTTCTTTGATTTCTTCTCTTATTAAACCGTCAAGCGGTGACATACGTATCAACGGGAAAAGCAGCGTAGAAGATCCAATTCATATGAGACAAATACTGGGCGTTGTTCCTCAAGAGCTAGCTTTATATGATGAATTAACGGCAAGAGAAAATCTCGACTTTTTTGGAAGAACTCAAAGAATGAAAGGAAAACAGCTAGCTGAAAAAGTGGATGAGATTTTAAACATGATTAGCTTAACCGACCGCCAGCATGATCGTGTAAAAATCTTTTCTGGAGGAATGAAAAGACGACTTAACATCGGTATTGCGCTTCTTCATAGTCCAAAGCTTTTAATTATGGACGAACCGACCGTTGGAATTGATCCACAATCTAGGTTTCACATTCTAGAGTCGGTTAAGCGTTTAAATCAGCACTATGGTATTAGCGTGATCTATACAAGTCATTATATGGAAGAAGTAGAACAGCTTTGTAACCGTATTTACATTATGGATAAAGGAAACATTATTGCTTCTGGTACAAAAGAAGAGCTTCGAAGCATTTTATCTTCTGAACAAATTATTCATTTTAAAGCAGATTGGATTAAAGAAGGACTTATTCATAAACTACAGTCTCACCCATCTGTATCAAAGTTAACGCATACGGATGGATCTGTTCAATTCTCTGTTCCAAAAAATGTGAATATATTAGCCGATTTGTTTAAGTTTGCTGAGGAACAAGAGATGATGATTTCCGCTGTCCAGATTGAAGCACCAACGCTTGAAGATGTGTTTTTACATTTAACTGGTCGAACGTTAAGAGATTGATGAGGGGGAATAAGGATGTTTTTTGCGCTTTTAAAAAAGCAGTTCATACAGTTTATTAGACGCCCTCAAGAACTTATTATTTTATTGTTAATGCCGTTTGTTTTAATTGTAATCTTAGGATTTTCTCTTGGAAGTATTATGTCTGATAAGCCTGGTTTTGAAGCCACTGTTGGGGTAGTTGTGAAAGGGGATGAAGAAGAAGAAATAGAACGCTTTAAAAAAGAATTAGCCCTGCAATCGTTACCTGAAGAAGCGAAGAAACAGGTGTTTACGACTGTTGATCATATGAAGCCAATAGAGTTTTTACTACAAAATACGTTTCAACAAAAAGAAGTAACGCAGTTTATTAAGATGAAACAGATTTCAGATACTGGGTTAGAAAAAGCCAAACGAAGCAATGAATATAGTGCAATTATGGTGTTTCCTGAAGGGTTCTCATACGGGGTATTACAAAATCAATTTTTAAAAAGAAACATCGAGAATCCACCGCTAACAATTATTCAAAATGAAGACAAATCAATTGGTGCCGATACGGTAACTAGTATAATAGAAGCTTATCAACAAAAGTTATCTCTGTACACTTATGCTAGTCAAGTAAATCCTGAAAAAGCAGGTAATATCGAAATAGTAGGTTCTTTAGGAGAAAAAGAAACGGCGAACAAAGAAAAGCCGCTTTCAGCTCTTGCTTACTATGCGATAGGCATGAGCATGATGTTTGTTCTCTATCTTGCTCCTAGCTTAGCTAAGAACGCTTATGTAGAAAAAGAAGCTCATAGCTTGTCGCGTATCATTCTTGCTAACGTATCGCCGACTCTTTATTATTTTAGTATTTTCTGTACAGGTTTCTTACTAGCTCTATGTCAATTGCTTATTTTGTATAGTCTCGTGGCAATATGCTTTGGAATTATATGGCCGAACTTACTGGCGTTTTTAACCATTACTGTTGCTGTGAGTATGGCTGTAGGAGGAATTAGCGCATGTCTATCTTCTGTGGTGCATCGCTGCAATTCAGAGGATATGGTTTCCATCTTTCGAAATGTAGTTGTTACGATATTAGCATTTTTGGGAGGTAGCTTTTTTCCTACTGAACAGCTTTCAAGCCAGCTTGCAAAAATTGGTGAAATAGTGCCAAACGGAGCTGGTACGCAAGCTTACTTACGCGTGTTGCAAGGAGAATCTATTCTGAATATTAGCGGGGAACTGTTTACGTTGCTTATGACGGCTGTCGTCATGTTTAGTACCGTCTGGTTGCTTGGAAGGAAGGTGTGGAAAAGTTGAATACGGTTTTAATTGGGCGATTTAAGCAGCTGCGTAGAAGTCCATGGGCGGTAGTGATGTCACTCTTTTTAGTTATTGTATTTGCGTACCTAATGGGAAAAGTTGATCAAACGAGTACTACTATCCTTGTATATAGTAAAGATCAACAAGTAAACGTCACATCTCTTATTCACGATTTAAACCAAACCCAGCACTTACTATTTAAAGAAAGCAATGAAAATGAAGCGCGAGATCAAGTAAAAGAAGGTAAAGCAGAAGTAGCTTTAGAAGCAGGGATAAATGATTTTAAGTTAATCTTAACATCAGAAACAACACTTATAGAAAAAGTAAATCAACATGTGAAAGCACATTACGAACAGCGAATACAAACCCAATCACTTGCGAAGCAGTTTACATCCAAAGAAGCAGGCATGATTAACAAAAAAATTGAAGAAGCTCCTATCTTTAAGGTTAATGTAGAAAGTATGCAAAAAACAGAAGGAATTATGCTTCAAGAGAATATGCAGGCGCTCTTTGGCTTTACGCTATTTTTTATCATATATACCATTGGATTTAGTGTGCTCAAAATTTTGCAAGATCGGAAAATTGGAGTCTGGGATCGCCTTCTTATTTCAAGACTTTCAAAAGTAGACCTTTATACAGGGAACTTAGTATATTCATTTTTAATTGCGTATGTAGAAGTCATTGTTATTTTTAGCACATTCCATTTTGGTCTTGGAGTAGATTTTAACGGTCGATTTGTACTTAGTTTACTCATCGTTATTCCTTACCTATTGGCAACTGTTGCTCTATGTATGTTTCTAGCAGGAGTGGTCAAGAGCATTGCTCAGTATCAAGTGCTTATTCCTCTATTAGCAGTGAGTATGGCAATGATAGGAGGGGCATATTGGCCTCTTGAAATTGTCACATCTCCAGTTATGCTGACACTTTCAAAGTTCGTACCGTTGACATATGGAATGGACCTTTTAAAGCAAGTTGTGGTCTATGATTATGCATGGCAAAAAATTGCGTACTCAAGCCTATTATTATGCATTATTACAGTGGTATTAATGGCTCTTGGAATTAATATTTTAGAGAAGAAACATACGTAAAAAGGATTCGCGTAAGCGAATCCTTTTTCTTATACTTCCATAATGATTGGTAAAATCATTGGACGACGTTTTGTTTTTTCATAGAGGAATGGAGCTAGTGTGTCTGTAATTTCATTTTTAATTTCAGACCACTGAGATGTACGGCGCTCCATTACTTTATTTAAGTGCTTTGTAATTAATGATTGTGCATCGTTAATTAAATCGCCAGATTCGCGCATGTAAACAAATCCACGTGAGATAATATCTGGACCCGCTGCAATTTTAAAGTCTTTCATGTTAATGCTAACAACGACGATTACAAGACCTTCTTCAGATAGAATACGACGATCTCGCAGTACGATATTACCAATATCACCAATGCCGCTTCCGTCAATATAAACAGAACCAGATGGGATTTTACCCGCTACGGATGCTTCGTTCTCGCTTAGTGCTAATACTTCACCGTTATCCATAATGAAGCAGTTTTCTTCTTGAACACCGCAGTCAGTTGCTAGCTTGATATGCATCTTTTGCATGCGGTACTCACCATGAATTGGCATAAAGTACTTTGGTTTCATTAAGCGAAGCATTAATTTTTGTTCTTCTTGTCCACCGTGACCTGACGTATGGATGTCATTCAGTTTACCATGAATAACTTCAGCACCAGCACGGAATAACATATCGATCGTTTTGCTTACACTTACTGTGTTACCTGGAATTGGTGATGAAGAGAAAACAACTGTATCCCCAGGGATAATCTGAATTTGACGGTGTGTACCGTTTGCAATACGTGATAAAGCAGCCATCGGTTCACCTTGACTACCTGTACATAAAATTGTTACGCGGTTAGCAGGAATACGATTGATTTGAGATGGTTCAATAAACGTATCTTTTGGACAAGAGATATAGCCAAGCTCCTGACCAATATCAATTGCTGCTTCCATACTGCGACCAAACACAGCAATTTTACGATTGTTTAATACAGCAGCTTCAACAACTTGCTGTAAACGATGAATGTTAGATGCAAACGTTGCGAAAATAATACGGCCTTCAACTTTTCGGAAAATGTCATGAATGCTGTCACCAACGCGACGCTCAGACATTGTAAAGTTAGGGATTTCACTGTTTGTACTATCTGATAGTAGGCATAGTACGCCGTCTTTACCGATTTCAGCCATCTTTGTTAAGTTCGCTGGTTCTCCAACTGGTGTAAAGTCAAACTTAAAGTCACCTGTATGTACAATTTGTCCATTTGGTGTTTTTACAACAATACCGTATGAATCAGGAATGCTGTGTGTTGTACGGAAAAACGTTACCGACGTCTTGCGAAACTTAATAACGTCGTCTTCTGTAATTTCATGAAGCTGTGCAGTTCTAAGTAATCCGTGCTCATCCAGCTTATTGCGTAGTAAACCTAACGCTAGCTTTCCAGCATAAATTGGAATGTTTAATTCGCGTAAAAGATACGGAATTCCACCGATGTGATCCTCATGACCATGTGTTACGAAAAGTCCACGGATTTTGTCTGCGTTTTTAACTAAATAGCTGTAATCAGGAATTACATAATCAATACCTAATAGTTCATCTTCTGGAAACTTAATTCCGGCATCGATAAGAATAATTTCATCTTGAAACTGTACGGCATAGGTATTCTTACCGATTTCACCTAGTCCACCTAGAGCGAATACCGCCGTCTGATTATTTTTTACAAATTTCATTTTTATCATATCTCCAATACTTTAAAATCTTCGCTGTGTTGCTCATATTCTAAGTAGTCTCCGTCCACTAGTTGAACAAATTCAATGTTAATTGAACGCGCTTTTAACTTTTTACGAACGTCGCGTTCAGACTCTCCTTCTACATAAACAGTTTGTGTGTTTTCACGAACTGGTACTTCTGTTAATTTTTCTTGAAAATATACTTTAAAAATCATAACTTCATTCTCTCCTTAAATCCGAAATTCAAATAACTTATTTTATTATAATATAAAATGTGTATGTATTTCATGTATTTTCTAAAGAAACTTGCTTTCACTACATTTTAGACATCAAAATAACACAAGTCAATTCGTTAAATGCAAAATAGGGACGATTTCTATCGATAAACTTAAATTTTATTGAAAAATTATACGAATAGCTAATATGAAATTATGACTATGTGAAAAAATTGACTGACTGGACTGCTTATTTAAATAGAAAATAAGGGCTATTCTATTTTACGATGCAGACACACGCCCTGCAAATGTATTGATAGAAAGCCCTTAAATCGTTAATTAAGCAATTGATTTTTTTCGTAATAATTCATTCCAACGTCTTAAAAGGCGCTTTCGAAAATCTTTTAGCATGAATCTCATCTCCTTTATATCTGATGAATGCCTGTCTATGTTTATAGTTGTAGTATATGAAAAAAGCGCATAGACTTGCGTGGTTATATATGGAAAGATGGAGAAAGTAGAAGTGGTTTGTTATAATGGCGTGAGAAACGAAAAAAAATAGAAAAGTTAGGTGAAACAATGGACAAAAAAATAGTGTTCTTTGATATTGATGGTACATTGTTAGATCATGATAAAAAATTACCTGAGTCAACAAAGCAAGCGGTAAATCAGCTCAAGGAAAAAGGTTATGAAGTAGCCATTGCTACAGGCCGAGCACCGTTTATGTTTAAAGAGCTTCGAGATGAGCTTGGTATCGATACATATATTAGCTTTAATGGTCAGTACATCGTATTAAATGGTGAAGTTCTGTATCAAAATCCATTAGACGTACAAGAGCTTCAAGCGCTCACCGCGTTTGCTGCTCAAAAAAATCATCCAGTCGTTTATTTAGATCATGATGATATGAGGTCTAATATTGAATTTCATGAACATATTGAAGCAAGCATTAGCACGCTAAAGCTTGGCATCACACATCCAATTCATGACCCTTTGTACTATGAAAACCGCGAAATCTATCAAGCGCTTCTTTTCTGTACGGATGGTGAAGAGAAGCCTTACGAAGAAAAATTTAAAAAATTTGATTATATTCGTTGGCATGAATTCTCAACGGATGTGCTTCCTGCTGGTGGATCAAAAGCAAAGGGAATTGAGGTTATGATCAATAAGTTAGGCTATAAGAAAGAAAATGTGTATGCATTTGGCGATGGCTTAAATGATATTGAAATGCTCTCGTACGTAGGAAATGGCGTAGCAATGGGAAATGCCCATGATGAAGTAAAAGAAGTGGCAAATTATATTACAAAAGACGTAGCTGATAACGGAATTGCACACGGTCTTCAACTTGTAGGATTACTGTCTTAACAGAAAAGTAGGAACCTGGACGGGTTCCTACTTTTTTTAGCGCATATAAGGGCTTGCATTTTCAGGTTCTTTAAACGGCTCTGCTTTATTAATATGGTCATAAAACATAACGCCATCAAGATGGTCAATTTCATGCTGAAAGACCACAGCTAATAGGCCTTTCAAACGGATTTTAACCTCTTCTCCTTCTAGCGTTGTACCTTTTACAGTAATACGAGCATACCTTGGGACATATCCAGGTATTTCTTCATCTACGGATAAGCATCCCTCACCGCTTGTTAAATACGTTTTTTCAACGGAGTGGCTCACAATTTTCGGGTTAAAAAGGGCATAGCTTTGCACGTTTCCACGCTCATCAGGTGCTTGAATAGCAATCATTCGCTTTGATACGTTGATTTGAGGAGCAGCTAATCCAATTCCAGGACGTAAATTATACTTGGCTGCAATTTCAGGGTCTTGGCTGTTTTGAACATACTCAAGTAGTTGTCTAAGCGTTTCTTTATCTTCAGCTGTTGCTGGAAGCTTTACTTCTTGTGCTACTTTGCGCAGAGTAGGGTGGCCATCCCTAATAATTTTATCCATTGTAATCACTGTTCACATCTCCCTAACGATATATGGTACTAATAGTTATGACATATACTTGTCAGTTTAGTACTATAAAGTGTATCAAAAGACATATGAAAAGTCATCCGAGTTGCTATATGTAGAAGAGAAAGCCACTTGACTTTCTCTTTGTTAACTAATTAACAGCCGCCCCAACTGCAGCCAATAATAACAAGTAAAATAAATAGCACAATTAAAAGAACGAATTCTTTATTTGAACCGCCACATCCGTATCCATATCCTCCGTAATACATAACTAACACACTCCCGAACAGACAGAATCCCAAAAAACACAAACGATTTAACCGTTTTTTCTTGATGGGTTAGTATAATATATTAAAAGATAATAAAATGGTGTAGATGAATTGCTTAATTCGGGCAATAAAGATAAAATAGTGCTGGTATAAGGGAGGATTTACCAGGTATGAAGACTAAAAAAATAGTAAGTGCAATAGGTATAAGTATGATGCTTTTAGCAGGATGTTCAGCAGAAAGCGGAGACGAACTAGAAGTTTATAAAGCGCTTGAGAAAGTCGCTGATCAAGAGAAGCAGTTTATAAAAGAGCAGCAACCGATGACGGCACTCGAAGAAAAAGAAAATGTTCTATATGAAGAAATCTTATCAATTGGAATGAAAGAAAAAGAAAAAGTTGACGAAAAAGCAAGCGAAGCGCTCCAATTATTAGATGAACGAGAAGAACATTTAGTAAAAGAACAGGAAAGTATGCAGCGTTCAAAAGAAGAGTTTGAAAAAGCCAAAGAGAAAATCGAACTGGTAAAAGATGAAGACATAGAGAAGCAAGCCAACAAACTCGCTTCTTTAATGGAAAGTCGCTATAAGGCATACGACTTGATGTATGCTTCGTATGAAGAATCGGTGGAGTTAGACAGAGAGCTATACACAATGTTTCAAAAAACAAACGTGAAGCTAAACGATTTAGAAAACCAAATTTCTTCTATTAATGAGATGTACCAAAAGGTGCAGGAGAATAGTGAAAAGTTTAATCAAGCAACGGATGCTTATAATGAAGAAAAAAAGAACTTCTACAAAAAGGTGAAATCAGATCAAGAATAAAAGCAGGAAACACTCAAAGCAATAAGCATTGGCTGTTTTTTGATTTGATATACAACAGTATTCGACATGAATTAAATAGTCTGTAAAACGCTTTCATTCAAAGAGTTTGTAAGAAATTAAACGGTGATATTAAGCAGGTTTTTAAACGGTTATTATAAGACAAGTAGTACAGGATATGTTTGTGTAATAGCACAGATGGATTTAACATTTTTTAAAAGTGTAATAAGGCAAAAAGCTTAAATTTATAAGCGTAAATAGATTGACGAACCGTTTTAATGTGGTGTACACTATTTAGCGTAGTAAGTGTTGTATTAATCATTTTGTTGAAATAATTAATACAGTTTAACGGAATGAAAGTTTCGCTTAAACTTTCCTTTTACTTAAATGTTTGAATCGAGTGCGCCCGGGAATACATAAAACATGTTGAAATACGTAGCGGACTCAAATGGAATTCTAGTCGACAAAAAATGACTTTTAGGTGCTTGTTTTGGGTATCCTAGCAATGTGTATTTTTTTGTTTGATTAGCACATTGAAAAGTAAGGCTTAAATGAAAGGAAGAGGTGACTTAGATGGCTGCTAAAACTAAAAAAGCTATTATTGATGTATCAAAGCAACTTGATAAAATTGCTGAGCAGTACCAAACGTTCCAAATTCTTAATGAAGAGGGCGAAGTAGTAAATAAATCAGCAATGCCAGATTTATCTGATGAACAATTAAAAGAACTAATGACTCGTATGGTGTACACACGTATTCTTGATCAACGTTCAATTTCATTGAACCGTCAAGGTCGTTTAGGTTTCTATGCACCAACAGCTGGTCAAGAAGCTTCTCAAATTGCATCTCATTTTGCATTAGAGAAAGAAGACTTCATTTTACCTGGATACCGTGATGTACCACAATTAATCTGGCACGGTCTTCCATTATACCAAGCGTTCTTATTCTCTCGTGGTCACTTCCACGGTAACCAAATGCCAGAGGATTTAGGCGCACTTTCACCACAAATTATCATCGGTGCACAAATCGTTCAAGCAGCGGGTGTTGCATTAGGTCTTAAAAAA
This sequence comes from Bacillus sp. VT 712, assembly GCF_001614195.1. NCBI lineage: Bacteria > Bacillati > Bacillota > Bacilli > Caryophanales > Bacillaceae > Bacillus > Bacillus sp. VT 712. Next base: position 66,802 of record NZ_LWBK01000020.1, read on the forward strand.
CGTGGTAAAAAAGCAGTAGCAATCACTTACACTGGTGACGGTGGAGCTTCACAAGGTGACTTCTACGAAGGTATGAACTTTGCAGGTGCGTTCAAAGCTCCAGCAATTTTTGTTGTTCAAAACAACCGCTTTGCGATTTCAACACCAGTTGAAAAGCAATCTGCTGCTAAAACAATTGCTCAAAAAGCAGCTGCAGTAGGTATCCCAGGGGTACAAGTGGATGGAATGGATCCATTAGCAGTTTATGTTGCTGTAAGCGAAGCTCGTGAGCGCGCAGTAAACGGCGAAGGTCCAACATTAGTTGAAACATTAACTTACCGTTATGGTCCACATACAATGGCTGGAGATGACCCAACACGTTATCGTACAGCAGAGCTTGATACTGAGTGGGAAAAGAAAGATCCACTAGTACGTTTCCGTAAATTCTTAGAAGCTAAAGGCATCTGGAATGAAGAAGAAGAAAACAAAGTAATCGAGCAAGCTAAAGAAGATATTAAAAATGCAATCAAAAAAGCAGATGACTATCCAAAACAAAAAGTTACAGACTTAATGGATATCATGTATGAAGAAATGCCTTTCAACTTGAAAGAGCAGTATGAAATCTACAAAGAGAAGGAGTCGAAGTAAGCCATGGCGCAAATGACATTGATTCAAGCAATCACTGATGCGTTACGCACAGAAATGAAAAACGACGAAAACGTATTAGTTTTTGGTGAAGACGTTGGCGTAAACGGTGGAGTATTCCGTGCAACTGAAGGTCTTCAACAAGAATTCGGTGAAGATCGCGTTTTCGATACACCACTTGCTGAATCTGGTATCGGCGGTCTTGCTGTTGGTCTATCGACTCAAGGTTTCCGTCCAGTACCTGAAATTCAATTCTTCGGTTTCGTATTTGAAGTTCTTGATTCAATTTCTGGTCAAGCAGCTCGTATGCGTTATCGTTCTGGCGGTCGTTGGAACGCACCAATCACGTTCCGTTCACCATTCGGTGGCGGCGTACACACACCAGAACTTCACGCTGATAGCTTAGAAGGTTTAGTAGCATCTCAACCTGGTTTGAAAGTTGTAATTCCTTCAACTCCATACGATGCAAAAGGTCTTTTAATTTCAGCAATTCGTGACAACGATCCTGTTGTTTACTTAGAGCACATGAAATTATACCGCTCATTCCGTCAAGAAGTACCTGAAGAAGCTTATACAATTGAAATTGGTAAAGCTGATGTAAAACGTGAAGGTACTGACGTTTCAATCTTCGCTTATGGTGCAATGGTTCATTCATCATTAAAAGCAGCTGAAGAATTAGAAAAAGAAGGCGTATCTGTAGAAGTTGTTGACTTACGTACAGTTCAGCCTTTAGATATCGAAACAATCATCGCATCAGTTGAAAAAACTGGTCGTGCAATTGTTGTTCAAGAAGCTCAAAAGCAAGCTGGTATCGCTTCAAACGTTGTAGCTGAAATCAATGACCGCGCAATCTTAAGCTTAGAAGCTCCAGTATTACGCGTAGCTGCTCCAGATACAGTATTCCCATTCTCTCAAGCAGAGGGCGTTTGGTTACCAGACCACAAGGATATTGTAGCAACTGCTAAAAAAGTTCTTGAATTTTAATTGATTGTTACTCTATAGAAATCAGCAAAATGCTGATTTCTATTGTAAATAAGGTATAAAAACCAACTAAACATATTGCAACTAACTAGGAGGTTGAAGACACGTGGCATTTGAATTTAAACTGCCGGATATCGGTGAAGGTATCCACGAAGGTGAAATCGTAAAATGGTTCGTAAAAGCTGGAGATGAAATCGATGAGGATGATGTACTTGCCGAAGTACAAAACGACAAAGCTGTTGTTGAAATCCCATCTCCTGTAAAAGGTAAAGTATTAGAAGTTAAGGTTGACGAAGGTACAGTAGCAACTGTAGGTCAAGTTATCGTAACTTTTGATGCTCCTGGTTACGAAGATCTAAAATTCAAAGGCGACGATCATGACGACGCGCCAAAACAAGAAGCTCCAAAAGAAGAAGAGCAAGTTCAAGCAACAGCTGAAGCTGGACAAGACGTAGAAAAAGCAGCAGCTAGCGCGCAACCACAAGCTGAAGTAGATCCAAACCGCAAAGTTATTGCTATGCCTTCAGTTCGTAAATATGCTCGTGAAAAAGGCGTAGACATTAAAGCAGTTCCAGGATCAGCTAAAAACGGCCGTATCGTAAAAGAAGACATCGATAGCTTCTTATCTGGTAGTTCAACTGCAGCAGCTTCAACAGCAACTGAAGAGGCTCCAGCGGCAACTGAGGCAGCACCAAAAGCTACAGCTACAGCAATTCCAGAAGGTGACTTACCAGAAACTCGTGAGAAAATGAGCGGTATTCGTCGTGCAATTGCAAAAGCAATGGTTAACTCTAAGCAAACGGCTCCTCACGTAACATTAATGGACGAAATTGATGTTACAGCACTTGTTGCACACCGTAAGAAGTTCAAATCAGTAGCAGCTGACCAAGGTATTAAATTAACATTCTTACCTTATGTTGTTAAAGCATTAACTTCTGCACTTAAGAAGTTCCCAGCTCTTAACACATCTATTGATGATTCTACTGATGAAGTAATCCAAAAACACTACTACAACATCGGTATCGCGGCTGATACTGAAAAAGGTCTTTTAGTACCTGTAGTGAAAAATGCTGACCGCAAGTCTGTATTTGAGATTTCTGACCAAATTAATGACCTTGCTGGAAAAGCACGTGAAGGTAAATTAGCTCCTGCTGAAATGAAAGGCGCTTCTTGTACAATCACAAACATCGGTTCTGCTGGTGGACAATGGTTCACTCCAGTAATTAACCACCCAGAAGTTGCAATTCTAGGTATCGGACGCATTGCTGAAAAACCAGTTGTACGTGACGGTGAAATTGTAATTGCTCCAGTATTAGCATTATCTCTAAGCTTTGACCACCGTATCATTGATGGTGCAACAGCTCAAAACGCTCTTAACCAAATCAAGCGTTTATTAAATGATCCAGAATTATTATTAATGGAGGCGTAATAAATGGTAGTAGGAGATTTCCCAATCGAAACTGATACTCTTGTCATTGGTGCTGGCCCTGGTGGTTACGTTGCAGCAATTCGTGCAGCTCAACTAGGACAAAAAGTAACAATCGTTGAAAAAGGTAACCTTGGTGGTGTGTGCTTAAACGTTGGTTGTATTCCTTCAAAAGCATTAATCGCAGCAGGTCACCGTTTTGAAGAAGCAAAACACTCAGAAGATATGGGTATTTTTGCTGAAAATGTAACTGTTGACTTCACAAAAGTTCAAGAGTTCAAAAACGGCGTAGTAAACAAACTTACTGGCGGTGTTGAAGGTTTACTTAAAGGTAACAAAGTAGATATCGTAAAAGGTGAAGCTTACTTCGTGGATAGCGAAACTGTACGTGTAATGGATGAAAATTCTGCACAAACGTACAAGTTCAAAAACGCAATTCTTGCAACTGGTTCTCGTCCAATCGAGATTCCAGGATTCAAATTCTCTGAGCGCGTAATCAACTCTACAGGTGCATTAGCGCTTAAAGAAGTTCCTAAAAAATTAGTTGTAATCGGTGGAGGTTACATCGGTACTGAGCTTGGTACTGCTTATGCTAATTTCGGAACTGAAGTAACATTTGTTGAAGCAGCTGATGAAATCTTAGCTGGTTTCGAAAAACAAATGAGCTCTCTTGTAAAACGTAACCTTAAGAAAAAAGGAAACGTTGAAATCTTCACTAAAGCTATGGCTAAAGGTGTAGAAGAAACTGCTGATGGCGTTAAAGTAACGTTTGAAGTTGGTGGAGAAGCAAAAACAGTTGAAGCTGATTACGTATTAGTAACAGTTGGTCGTCGTCCAAACACTGACGAGCTTGGTCTTGAGCAAGTTGGCGTAAAAATGACTGACCGCGGTGTAATCGAAACTGACAAACAATGCCGTACATCTGTAAGCAACATCTATGCAATCGGTGATATCGTTTCTGGACCACCACTTGCACACAAAGCTTCATACGAAGGTAAAATTGCTGCTGAAGCAATCGCTGGTGAACCAGCTGAAATTGATTACTTAGGAATTCCAGCTGTTGTATTCTCTGAGCCTGAGCTTGCGAGCGTGGGTTACACAGAAGCACAAGCGAAAGAAGAAGGTTTAGCAATTCAAGCTTCTAAATTCCCATTCGCAGCTAACGGACGTGCACTTGCACTTAACGCTGCAGAAGGATTCTTAAAGCTAATCACTCGTAAAGAAGATGGCGTTGTAATCGGTGCTCAAATTGCTGGTCCAAGTGCATCTGACATGATCGCTGAACTTGGTCTTGCAATCGAGAGCGGTATGACTGCTGAAGATATTGCATTAACAATTCACGCTCACCCAACATTAGGTGAGATTACAATGGAAGCAGCTGAAGTAGCAATCGGAAGCCCAATTCACATTGTAAAATAATAGATGAAAAAGCTCGTGCCTCCGGCATGAGCTTTTTTGTTGTAAAACGTGGTCAAGCTGCATATAAGTGATGTAAGTGCCGTTATAAAAGTGAGGAATGAGCGATGGTTAAACCTTTTTTGTACAGCTTGCAGCTTATGATTTGGAGCGGCTATGCGACAGTTGAGCTTTTATCAAAACGTGATGAATTAACAGCAAAAATTATTCTTTTCTTTGTATTTGCCTATTTAGCATATGGAATTGCTAAAATGAATGTACACTCGAAGAAAAAAGCGTTCTTTGTGACGTGTAGCTCGCTCTTTGTTTTTTTTCTAGGCTACACCGTCATTTTTTTATTTATTAGATGATAATAAAAGGACTATTTCGTTTAATGTGAAATTATAACATAGTAAAAGAAGCATTCCGAAAACGGGAATGCTTCTTTTCTTAAATTTTTTTAGGATGTACATCTGCTTTTTTTAATTCTTCTCTAAACGATTTGATGAGTGAGAAGACCGTGAGTACCAGTACGATTGAAAATGGTAATGCTGCAATAATGGCGGCTGTCTGAAGCGCATCTAATCCACCAGTCCAAAGCAGGATAACCGCAGTTAAAGTTTGAATCATACCCCAAATAAACTTCACAGAATTTGACGGGTTTAAGTCACCATTCGTCGTTTGCATGCCGAGAACAAATGTTGCAGAGTCGGCTGATGTAATAAAGAAGGTAGCAATCAAGCAAATAGCGATAATTGACATAACCGTTCCTAATGGAAATTGTTCTAATACATAAAACAGAGCTACTTCTGAGCCTCGCTCGTTAATGACATCCATAACTGGTATGTTTTTAAAGAAGTCTAAATGAATGGCTGATCCACCGAATACAGAAAACCATAGGCCACCAAATATTGTTGGGACGGCTAACACACCAATTAAAAACTCTCGAATCGTACGTCCGCGAGAAATGCGAGCTATAAAAGTTCCAACAAATGGAGCCCAAGCAATCCACCAAGCCCAGTAGAAAATCGTCCAGTCCTGAACCCACGTGTTGTTATCAAACGGACTTAATCGGAAGCTCATAGATGGTAAATACTGAATGTAAGACCCGATTGTTGTGACGAATAAGTCCATTATAAAGTTTGTAGGACCCGCAAATAGTAAGAAAAGCATTAAAAGAATAGCTAATAGGATATTAATGTTACTTAAATATTTAATTCCTTTATTAAGACCCGTTTGAGCGGATAACATAAATAGTACCGTAACAATAATAATGACGATTAGCTGTGTAGTAAAGTTGTTATCAATGGCTGGAGATAAGTAAGCCATTCCACCTGTAATCTGAATGGCTCCTAACCCAAGTGATGTGGCTACGCCAAACACAGTTGCAAACACGGAGATAACGTTAACAAGAGTACCTAACCCTCCGTCTACGCGCTTACCTAAAAGAGGACGTAAAATATTGCTAATTACAAAAGGATATCCCTTACGAAATTGAAAGTACGCAAGTGCCAAAGCAAGCACTGAATAAATAGCCCAAGGATGTAATCCCCAATGAAAAAAAGAATATCGCATTGCTGCTCGAGCGGCTTCTGCTGTATTTCCATCTCCAGAAGGTGGGGTATGAAAATGGTTAATAGGTTCAGAAGCGCCCCAGAATACTAAACCGATCCCCATCCCTGCACTAAACAGCATGGCAAACCAGGATATATAACTATATTGAGGTTCATCCTCTGTCTTACCTAATTTGATATTTCCATACCGTGAAAAAATTAAAAATAGTGTAAAGCCTAAAAATAGGGTAGCGGCTAATAGGTAATACCAACCGAATTTTTCAATAATAAATTGATGAATAGCACTGGTAACAGGCGTTAAAGCGGCATTTCCTAGCGTGCTTTCTGGAATGACTCCCCAAATAATAAACAAAGCCGCAATAATCACAGAAAACAGAAACACTGGCGTCAGCTTTTTCAATTAGCTCGCACTCCTTTCGTGAAAAAACCTCTTATGTACAGTTTCTCTTTTAACCTTTTTTACTATACATGAAACCATTTTTACACTTTCCTCGTGCAGTACGATTCATCTTTCGTTTAAGACAATGTCAAAGAGGACAAAATGACGTAATAATAGAAAGGGGAGTCCGTATGAAAAAAAGAGTGTGGCTTACGGCAGTTGTTTTAATGGCATGTACCGCTTTTTTATTTATGAAGTTAAGCACGGAAGAAAAAGCAGGATATGTATACAGGGAAGGAAAGGCCTATTTAGATATGACGATTCAATCGGCGGCTTATGATTCTACATACAGCCCGGTCGACCGTCAGCTTCAGCTTGTTGTCGCGGATAACGTTTATATGTTTATTGAAAATGTTCCCGTCGTCCAAATTAATAATGAACTTTTTCCACTCGCTGAACAAGATTTTTTCATTCAAAACAATCGAGCGTTTATATCAGCATCGTTCTTAGAAAAACAAGAACCTAGCTACGTTAAACTTAAAGCAGCGTATGCTATTTTAAAGTCATCTCAATCAAGCGAAGAAGCAGCTCAAGCAGTTAGTACTAAGCAGTTTACAAGAGAAGAAGTGATGCAGTATATGAGTGGGTTAACACCACCACTAGAAAACGCTAAAGCTGATACGTTTCCATCTCATTTGCCAGGAGCTGATCGTACATATCGCCATGGTTTCCATGAAGGGTTAGACTGGTATACATACTCAGCGGGCGTAGTTGTCAATAAAGAAACTGAAGTGTATGGAATGGGAAAAGGCAAAGTGGTACGAGTGGATCATAATTATAAGCCGTATGAATCCGTGGAGCAACGAAACAAAGATTTAGCATATTGTAAAGAGGTTCAAAAGACTCCTGCTTATATCCTGGATAAGCTACGTGGTAGACAAGTATGGATTCAGTATGACAATGGCATGCAGGCGCGATTTGCTCATCTAGATCAAGTCGATGAAGAGTTAAACGTGGGTGATACTATTACAAAAGATACGCTAATCGGCTACGTTGGAAATTCTGGTACAAGCGGAGAGGTGCAAAAAGATAATACAGAATTACATTTGCATGTAGACTTGTTGATTAACGGTACCCTGTTTTGGAAAGGGTTATCACAAGAAGACGTTAAAGATGTATTAATTAGCCAACTGAATAATAACGAATAGCTCATCCTATAAGAGATTGAGACATAAGTAGTTCAGCCCCTACTATACCTGAACAATTGAGAGTTCACAACTTTTAATCGCTCAGGTTTTTTTTGATTGGGAAAAACCAGTTTGGAAACAGGGTGGAATGGAGCGTAGCGCAATGGAACGAATGTGTTCAGACAAACTAAAGAGATGGGAACAGCTAGTGTTCGTCTTTTAGAAGCAATCATTTTGTTATATCCCAAACTCTTTTTTACGTTTGAATGTCGAAAAAAGGCGGGCGAAAAATTAAATGTGACATACTATTTTAGTATTGACAGAATAAATGTTACATACTATTATAATATCAAGAAGAATAAAACGCTTTCAAAAATCTTTGAAACCAAAGGGGAGTTACACATGGGAACTATTGTATGTCAAACTTGCAACTGCACAATTGAACATTTTGAAGATGAGAAAGTGACGCGGCTATATTCAAAATGTAAAGAGGGAGAATGTCAAGCAGTCCATGAAGATTTAGACTAATAAATAGAAAAAGGTGCGCATTATAGCGCACCTTTTTGTTATTGAATTGCTTTATGTTCTTTAATTACACGTAATGTTTTTAACTCAAAATCTTCCGGTCCTTGAACGGGTAGACCAGCTTCTAGGTTTGTTTGAATATAACTCAGATTCTCTTCCGTAATAATTTCTCCAGGAATAAAGATTGGAATTCCCGGTGGGTATACCATTACAAACTCAGCGATAATTCGGCCAGCTGATTCATGAAATGGCACAACTTCGGTTTCAGCATAAAAAGCATCGCGAGGAGTAACTGCTAAGACTGGAATATCAGGTAGTAAAATAGCTGGTTTTGTTGCTTTTTCAGCTAAGTGATGAACTTCTCTTGACAGCTGCTGTAAAGCGGTAAGTAAGCAATCGATGTCTTCCTTACTATCTCCTGGTGTTACAATACATAAAACATTATATAAATCAGACATTTCCACTTCAATATTGTACGTCTCGCGCAGCCACTTCTCTACGTCATATCCTGTAATACCAAGGTCTGATACGGAAATAATAAGCTTTGTAGGATCTAGGTCGTACGTTGCTTTTGTCCCTAAAATCTCTCGACCAATACAGTGAATATGCTCAATCTTGTTAAGCTCTGTACGAGCATATTCAGCCAGTGCAATCGCTTGATTAGCTAATTTTTCGCCTTCTGTGGCTAATCGCTTACGAGCTACGTCCAAAGAAGCTAGTAGCACATATGATGTAGATGTTGTTGTTAACATACTTAGGATTGCTTGAACACGCTGTGGCGATACAAGCCCTTCGCGAACGTTTAAAATAGAGCTTTGAGTCATTGATCCCCCAAGCTTATGAACACTTGTAGCGGCCATGTCTGCGCCTGCTTGCATAGCTGATAGCGGTAATTCATCGTGAAAATGAATATGAACACCATGAGCCTCATCAACCAAAACAGGTACCCTATAAGAGTGAGCAACTTCAACAATTTTACGTAAGTCACCTGAAATTCCAAAGTAGGTAGGATTAATAACGAGTACCGCTTTTGCATCAGGATGCTGAGCTAGCGCTTTTTCAACTGCATCAGTCGTAATTCCATGAGAAATACCGAGGTTTTCATCGATTTCAGGATGAATGAAAACAGGCGTAGCTCCAGAAAAGACAACGGCGCTCATAACGGATTTATGAACGTTTCTAGGAACGATGATTTTATCTCCAGGCCCACAAGTTGTCATGACCATTGCCATAATAGCCCCGCTTGTTCCTTGGACAGAAAAGAAAGTATGATCTGCTCCGAACGCTTCAGCAGCTAAGTCCTGAGCTTCTTTAATAATACCTTTTGGCTGATGTAAATCATCAAGTGGTCCAATGTTAATCAAATCAATTGAAAGTGCGTTGTCGCCAATAAAATCTTTAAATTCAGGGTCCATGCCATTTCCTTTTTTATGACCAGGAATATGAAACTGAATGGGATTTTTTTTTGCATGTTCCACTAACCCTGTGAATAATGGAGTTGAGAATTGAGAAGTCAACTTTGCTAAACACCTCTTTAATAAAAATAATGAGCGGAGCCAGCTTTTGTACGAAGGTCTCCCGTGCGCTATATTGCTATAACTAAGAATCAGTGAAGATTCATTCTCCACTGATTAAATGTGCATGACATGTAAACTGTTTTATAAAAATAAAAACAATAAGAAGAAATGTAATTTCATACAGTTTCTTCGTTATGTATTCAATAAAACAAATGAATTATAGCACTTATTAATATGTTTGCAAAGGGATTTTTTAAACATATTCGCATTATAAGAAATCAATCTAAACTTACGCGTAGCGATAAAGTTTTGTGAAGCTGAATTCATATGATAAAGTATTACTTGAAAGTCTTAGAACAAATACATAAAAAGTGAGCGGAGGAGTTAGATGGAATATCAATATCCTATCTCCCTTGATTGGAGTACAGAAGAAATCATTGATGTGGTTAAATTTTTTGAAAGCATTGAAAAAGCTTATGAAAAAGGAATTGAGCGCGAACAGCTAATGGGTATCTATCGTCGTTTTAAAGAAATTGTTCCAAGCAAAGCAGAAGAAAAAACAATTTGCAATGACTTTGAAGATCAAAGTGGGTATTCATCCTATCGAACAATTCAACAAGCAAAAGCTGGCCAATCTGGTGACATTATTCGCATGAAAAAGTAAAGAAAATTCTTTAACATGTTTTCCGAACCAACAAAAAATATCCGGACTATCAAAAGTAGTTAACTTTTGATAGTCCGGATATATTAGTGGCTGAAATATTTATCTCTTAGCATCTCTTTTTACGCGTGCGCTTTTTTACTAAGTTCATATAAAGGAGCTAATGTCTTAAATGTATCATCAATTAAATCAATCCATTGTTGGCCAGTCATCTTAACTGCTTCTTCTTTTGATACATTAATTCCGCATAAAATCTCTGCTTTTTTAACATGTTCTAATCGTTCAAATAATCCCTTAAGTTCTGTGGTAGATAAGGAACTCATTTTTTCGACAGCAGGTTTTGTATGGTCTTTTGACCAAACGAATGATTGAGGAATTTGCTCTTTAATGTGGTCTATCTGGTCGGCTAGTATTTTGCCGTACGCTGATTTAATCGGTGCTTCATAAATAACCGCAAACCAAACGAAAACGTGAGTGCCCCAAAGACCAATTTGGAAGTGAGGTAACATCTTATAGCCACGCTTGTTAGTAGCAAATGCTACCCATGTATCTTTTGGTGGATTTACCGTTCTACGCGCATGTTTTGCTACATGGACAAAGATTTCATCGCCCACTAATGAGGAAAGTGTAGGAGCAAAGTGCGTGCTTAACTCTTCGAATTTAGGACGAATTTGTGTTTTTATTGCTTCCATTCGTTCATCTAAACCATCTATTGTAAATACGTTAAAATCAGCTTCTGAAAATCCTTCAAACAAATTCAATACCTCCAATATCCAATAATAGATAATTCATCTCGTATTTCGTAGTAATTTTACCATAGAAAGGGCATAATCACCAATTTATTCGCATATGCTTGTCAAAAACACGTCTATCATTTTTTTATAGGTAATCACACAATTTAGTTACATGAAATTGAGCTTCAACATAGACTATTCTAACCGAAAAAATTCTGAAAATTTAGTTTTATTGAAGCCGTTTTGAGGACCATTCATTATTATTGAGAGGGGTGTTTCATCAATGAAACAAGTGGTGAATATGTATAAGAAGAATGATGGGCAAAAGAGACTAGGAGTTATTCGATTAGAGCTTGATTACGAATTAGCTACGCTGTATGAAGCAATGGTTGAAAATAACGAAGAGAAAAAGAATCAGTGCAAGCAAAAGTTAGAGAAGCTTCGCCAAGAAATGATCTCCTTGCAATAAAGATAGCTGATGCTGGAATGAGAGTAGAAAAAACTGGTGAATATAAGAGTAAAGGGAATGGAGAGAAGCGTAAATACTTCTCTCCTTTGTTCTGTGAATTGACATCTTGCAGTCGTTTTTTTAAGCTTAATACAGGACTTTCAAAAAAGGGGGAACACTAAATGAGGGATTTTTGGAATCAGGTTGATACATATGCAAAGCAATGGATTAAAGAAGCAGGTGATCGAATTAAAGCTTCTTTTAGTAGAGAGCTCGTGATTGAAACAAAATCAAACCCTAACGATTTAGTAACCAATATGGATAAAGATATTGAACAGTTCTTTATTTCAAAGATTAAAGAAGTATTTCCAGGCCACCGGATTTTAGGTGAAGAAGGGTATGGCGAAAAAATTGAAACATCTGAAGGTGTTATTTGGGTAATTGATCCAATTGATGGAACAATGAACTTTGTTCATCAACAGCGAAATTTTGCTATTTCCGTAGGTATTTTTGAAAATGGAGTTGGACAAGCTGGATTCATATATGATGTTGTACATGATGAGCTGTACCATGCTAGAAAAGGGAAGGGAGCATATATTAATGACCAACAGCTGCCACCTTTAAAGCAAGTTAGCATTGAAGAGTCTATTGTCAGCTTAAACGCAACGTGGGTAACGGAAAATAGAAGAATTGATCCATCGGTGCTTTCACCTCTAGTAACGCGTGTGAGAGGAACAAGGTCATATGGGTCCGCAGCCATTGAGCTTGCATATGTTGCAGCAGGAAGGTTAGATGCTTATATTACGATGCGCTTAGCACCGTGGGACTTTGCGGCAGGGAAAGTTTTAATTGAAGAGCTTGGAGGCGTCGTAACAGACTTAGAAGGGAAGCCTTTAGATATTTTAGACAGAAGCAGCGTATTCGTTGCCAAGCCAGGTTTACACGAAGAAATTTTGTCTACGTATCTTTCTAAGTATAAAGGCTGAAAAAAGACGAGTCTGGGACAAAACAAAATGTTCCTTTCTAAAGGACGAATGATGCCTTTTTTAAAGTCGTTAGGTTATACTAACCGGTTCGTTCCATTGCGCTACAGACACTCGCTTTCCGCGGGAAGGAATCTGAGCCTCCTCGCTACGCTGCGGGGTCTCAGCCTTTCCTCTATCTCCCGCAGGAGTCACGTGTCTTACGCTCCATTCCACTAATTCTCTAAAATTGGTTTCCCAATCAAGAAAAAATCCGAACTATAAAAGAGTCGTTAACTCTCAATGGTTCGGATAGATCATTGACTGAAACACTTATGTCTCAACCTCGTTTCGTTTTTGTGCTATTTCAGAAAAAAATTACAGTTGATTTTTTTCTCTCATTTTCTTTTTTGTTGTGAATCCGAAGCCCATAATTGCAACGAGGGCAACGATGGATCCAATAACACCGGTAGCGCTTCCTTCCCCGATAAATATACCAATTGCCATAATTGAAAAAGTTGCTAGCATTGCATATAAAACAAATACCCACTTAATGTTTTTCATGTTGATTCCTCCCAAATTTATTCAATAAGTATAGTGTACAACAAAATCATTCAGCAATTCTAGATTTAGTGTGATATAATAGCTTAGTTATTACAAGCATAGGAGTGAAATGCGTGAACATTCGTAAAGATTTACGTAATATTGCCATTATTGCCCATGTAGACCATGGGAAAACAACGTTAGTAGATAAATTATTACATCAGTCCGGAACTTTCCGTACAAACGAGCACGTGGAAGAGCGTGCGATGGACTCAAATGACCTAGAGCGTGAGCGTGGAATTACAATTTTAGCTAAAAATACAGCTATTAATTATAAAGATACGCGTATCAATATCATGGATACGCCAGGACATGCCGACTTCGGTGGAGAAGTTGAACGTATTATGAAAATGGTAGATGGTGTTCTACTTGTTGTTGACGCATATGAAGGTTGTATGCCTCAAACACGTTTTGTATTAAAGAAAGCTTTAGAACAAAAGTTAACACCAATCGTTGTTGTAAACAAAATTGACCGTGACTTTGCTCGTCCAACTGAAGTTGTTGATGAAGTAATTGACTTATTTATTGAGTTAGGTGCAACAGAAGAGCAAATTGAATTCCCGGTTGTATACGCATCAGCAATCAACGGAACTGCAAGCGTAGATCCTGAGAAGCAAGATGACAACATGGAAGCATTATTTGATTCTATTATTGAGCACATTCCAGCACCAATTGACAACAGTGAAGAACCGCTTCAATTCCAAGTAGCAATGCTTGACTATAACGATTACGTTGGTCGTATTGGAGTGGGACGCGTGTTCCGCGGAACAATGAAAGTAGGACAGCAAGTTGCTTTAATGAAGCTTGACGGTTCAGTTAAGCAATTCCGCGTAACGAAGATGTTCGGTTTCTTAGGGCTAAAGCGTGTAGAAATCGAAGAAGCAAAAGCAGGAGACCTAATTGCCGTATCAGGAATGGAAGACATTAACGTGGGTGAAACGGTTTGTCCGTCAGAACACCAAGAAGCACTTCCTGTATTACGTATCGATGAGCCAACATTACAAATGACGTTCCTAGTAAACAATTCACCATTTGCAGGACGTGAAGGTAAGTTTGTTACATCTCGTAAAATTGAAGAGCGCTTAATGTCTGAACTTGAAACAGACGTAAGTCTTCGTGTTGAAAACACTGATTCTCCTGACGTATGGGTTGTATCAGGACGCGGTGAGCTTCACTTATCTATCTTAATTGAAAATATGCGTCGTGAAGGCTATGAAATTCAGGTGTCAAAACCAGAAGTAATCGTACGTGAAATTGACGGTGTACGCTGTGAGCCTGTAGAGCGCGTTCAAATTGACGTGCCAGAAGAGCATACTGGTTCTATTATGGAATCTATGGGTGCTCGTAAAGGTGAAATGGTTGATATGATCAACAATGGAAACGGTCAAGTTCGCCTTATTTTCATGGTGCCGGCTCGTGGATTAATTGGATATACAACAGAGTTCTTATCATTAACTCGTGGTTTTGGTATCATCAACCACTCATTTGATAGCTATCAGCCAATGCAAGCTGGTCAAGTAGGCGGACGTCGTCAAGGTGTGCTTGTATCAATGGAGACAGGAAAATCATCGACTTACGGAATCCAAGGTGTAGAAGACCGCGGTACAATCTTCTTAGAGCCTGGTACGGAAGTGTATGAAGGAATGATCGTTGGTGAGCATACGCGTGAAAATGATCTTGTTGTTAACATTTGTAAAATGAAACAAATGACAAACATGCGTTCAGCTAACAAAGACCAAACAACAGGTATGAAAAAGCCGCGTATCATGTCTCTAGAACAATCTCTTGAATACTTAAACGATGACGAGTATTGCGAAATTACGCCAGAATCGATTCGTTTACGTAAAAAGATTCTAGATAAAAACGAGCGTGAAAAAATCGCGAAAAAGAAAAAATATGCTGATATGAAATAAGCAGTAAAGAAGTTGCTAAAGCGCTATGCTCTAGCAACTTTTTTGTTTTTTATAGAGGTAAAAGGAAGCTCATTGTCGAATATTGTATATGTTGATAAGTAAAAAGAAGCCTACTTCATAAGAGAGAAGTCAGTGGGATTACATAAAGGAGGAAACATAGGGTGAACGTAGAAGATCGTCTGTCTTTTTTTGCAGCTCTATATCGTGTTGATAAAAACTCGGATGTCGGAATGTGGATGCTTTATCTTACAATTTTATTGCTGTCAATTGTTGTATATAAGCTGGGGTTTGCGAAAAAATTGCCGCTTTTAAAATCCATTATTATTTATCTGTTCCTAGGGTTCGGCTGTACTGTGCTTACGTTTTTAGGTATCTTTTTGCCGGTAGCAGAAGGGTTAGTTGTGGCAGCGCTTATTTTAATTATTTATAAGATTAGGCTTTATCAATCCAAAAAAGAAGATTCAACGATAAATATGTAAAAGCCGCTAAGGATAAATCTTAGCGGCTTTTATAAATGAAGCTACCTATCCATAAAGACAGGGCAAAAAGAATATGTCCCGCCGTCCAATAGAAGAAAGCCCCCATGTCATCGATACGCGGGGTAGCTTTAATGGCTAAAGCTGTAAGAGGGAAATATAAAGGAATGGTAGGTAAAGTTAAGAGAAAGGCTATAACAAGCATGCTACCTGACGATAAGTGACGAAATCGATTTTGTATCCACATAAAAACAATCCCTATAATGACTGCAATGACTAGGTGAAACACAAACTCCACCCATTCAGGCCATTTGATGTCTCCTATAATGGGAATGAAATCGACGTTTAATAAGAGTGTATAAACCTTTTTAGACATCAGCTGCTCCAGCCATTTTAAGACCAAACCTAGCACAGTGCCACTTATTACTCCTACAACCATTCCTTTATAAATCATGCTTACCAGTCCTCCTCCGTCTGCTTGGATTGATATAGCTTAAAGTTTCCGGTAGCAATTCGTTCTTTTGTACGCTCTTCAATACGTTCTGAGCATTCATTGCACATATATGTATGTATAGGACGATTACGAAGTCTTTTTGCTACAAGCGTTTCATCCTCAATTGATTCAATTTTATCACATAGGACACATTTTACTCTCATCTATCTCACCTCGTTTTCTCTATACAACATTCTAGCCCAAAGTGCATTGTTTATAAAGTTGTAAAATGTATTTAGTCGTTATTTAAACAATGTAAAAGTTTTGAAAACAAGGAAAAGTAAGCAGGTAAACAGATTCTTTGTCTAGAAAACAAGTAAGTATACATAAACGGGAGGAGGGATATAAATGGCAAATGAAGTTGAATCCAGTTTAGTCGAAGCACTGTACGAAGAGCTACAAGCAGAACGTTTTGTAACAATTTCAACCGTTGATTATGAAACAAAAGGACCAAATGTGAGTGCCATTTCATGGATTTATGCTCCAACCAATCAAATCATCCGTTTTGCTGTCGCAAGCAAATCCCGAATGGTTAAAGACATTTCGCAGTGTAAAGATGTTGTTGTGAATTTGATTGCAAATGAATCTTGCTATGCGATTAAAGGCAGTGCAATTGTTGTCAAAGAGAGAATGGAAAACGTTCCAATTAAGCTGACGCTGATTGAAGTAAGCATAAAAGAAGTAAGAGACGTTATGTTCTATGGATCTAAAATCTCTACCAATCCGACTTATGAAAAAACATATGATCCAGTAGCTGCTTCTAAATTAGATAAACAGGTAATGAGCGCATTAAAACAAGCTTAGCGTGAACTAAGCTTGTCTATTCTTTATTCGTTCTTTTGAAGGTGACCATTTGATTGTTTTTCTTGCTTGTCTCGTAATTGTTGCTGCTCCTCATTGTTTAACTTTTCATCATTTGTTTTGGTAGGTTCTGGGTTGCGGCGAATCTCTTCCGCTACTTCTGGCATGACGCGGTTTACGATGGCAGCAAGCTCATCTAAAAAGCCTGTAACTGGTCGACCACGTCTGATTTCTCTCGCAATTTCTTTTAAGCGCGTTACGGTATCAGGATCAGCAATGACAACGGAATTTGCTCCGTATGGGTCTGCTTTTAGGCTTTCTGCTACCGTATACTTAATCGAACTTACTTCGGAGCGATCAATTTCGTTATTTACATCAATACCAACGATTGCATATTTTCCTAACACAATAGCAGTAGCATCATTTACGTTTGGAGCGCTTGTTGCTAAGCTTACAAGATGCTGAGAAATTTGCCTAGCAGAGAGTTTTGTTTCAGTTTCAGGCGTTGAGTTTTTCACCTGAACGATGCGGTCTGTTTTTTGTCCTTCTTCAATCTGGGATTGATTATTGTTACAACCTGCTATTGTAAAACAAGCTAAGCTAGCAATAAGTAATCCTTTTTTCATTGGGGAGATACCTCCTTTGGTAATGGCTCATTTTTTGTAGCAATTTGTGTTTAGTTTTCAATAGTTCTTCTATCTTTATGCATATGTTCATATATTTAAAGCAAATGGTCCGTCCATTTACTCGAACTTCACGCGTGCGGTTTACATAAGATAAAAGTGAATGGATTCCTTGTTACACTCCTTAACTGGAAACCAAATGGAGTAGGAGGCTGAATTGTTGGGAAAAATCTACGTTTTAGATACAAATGTGTTATTGCAAGATCCGCATTCAATCTTTTCATTTGATGATAATGAAGTTGTAATACCAGCTGTAGTATTAGAAGAAGTAGATTCGAAAAAGAGAAATATGGATGAGGTTGGAAGGAATGCGAGACAAGTATCAAAGCTCATTGATAACTTGCGTCAACACGGTAAATTACATGAGAAAATCCCTTTGGAAAATGGTGGACATTTACGGATCGAGCTCAATCACCGTTCGTTTCATCAATTACAAGAGATTTTTGTAGAGAAAACGAATGATAATCGTATTTTAGCGGTCGCAAAAAATTTGTCGCTCGAAGAGGAAACCAAGGAAGACGGCCGTGAAGTCATTCTTGTTAGTAAAGATGTATTGGTACGCGTGAAGGCTGATGCTATCGGTTTGAAAGCAGAGGATTTTTTAAGCGATCGTGTTGTCGAATTTAACAGTATATATACGGGATTTGTGGAAGTATATATCCCAAGAGAAGTGTTAAATCATTTTTATGAAAACGGTGAAATTCTCACTTCTCAGATCGCAAATCATCCATTTTTCCCAAATCAATTTCTCGTTATGAAAGATGCATTTGGAGGTTCAGGTTCTGCTATTGGAATCGTCGATCAGACCGCTACAAAAGTAAAAAAGCTTCTCTTTGAATATGACCATATTTGGGGAATTAAGCCGCGAAATGTTCAACAAATTATGGCGCTCGAACTGCTCTTACGAGACGATGTCCAGCTTGTCACGCTCATCGGAAAAGCTGGAACGGGTAAAACCTTATTAGCTTTAGCATCGGGTTTAATGCAAACGGAAGACTTGGGCTGCTTTAAGAAGTTGTTGGTTGCACGGCCAATTGTACCGGTAGGAAAAGACTTAGGGTTTTTACCGGGTGAAAAGCAAGAAAAGCTTCGACCATGGATGCAGCCAATTTATGATAATTTAGAATATTTATTTAACACAAAAAAACCTGGGGAACTGGATGCTATCCTAGCAGGCCTTAGTTCAATTGAGGTAGAAGCCCTTACCTATATTAGGGGAAGAAGTATACCAGAACAATTTATCATCATTGACGAAGCACAAAACTTAACAAAGCATGAGGTTAAAACCATTTTAACGCGCGTTGGTGAAAAGAGTAAAATTGTGTTAATGGGTGACCCTGCTCAAATAGATCATCCATATCTTGATGAATACAATAATGGGTTAACATATGTAGTTGAAAAATTTAAAGAACAGAAAATATCAGGTCATGTAAGGCTTGTTAAAGGAGAGCGTTCAGGTCTCGCACAGCTAGCTGCTGATATTTTATAAGTGGAAAAAAATGAGCGCGCAGCTTTTCTTCTCTGCGCGCTCGTTCATTATGTAATAATAATTTCTTTTAAGTACGTAAGCGGCTTGTCACGGTTAGAGCCATCACATTCATAAACGTGTACAGGTCCATCTTCAGTTAAAGGTTTTCCGTTTTTACTAAAGCCAAAAATAAGCGTTTTAGCCTCTTCTAATGAGTAGCTAACGGATTCATTAGCTGTTACAAGCGTAACTGCGGTTGCCTCTTCTAGAGGCTCAGCGTTCTTTAAAAAAGGAGCAAAGGAGATACCGAACGTACCGTTCAATAGCTTTTGTTTTTCGTATTTCTTTTCTGTTTTTAAAGTTGGTGGGAATACGGCACCTTCTTGGATTTCTCGATCCCAATGTTTTGAAACAGTCTTCGTATATTGTTCATTTTCATCTACGTTTTCGACCTCAGTATCAAAAAAAGTAGTTAAGTCTACTTTTCGATCATCAAAAATCCAAACTCCAGGATCTAACGTGAGGGGGTAACGCACTTTCCCATGTAGCGAAATAATTGAATTCATAAAAACGCCTCCTTGGTAAAAGTATAAGCGCTTTCTTGTAATTTGTCATCCATACTCAGGATTTTGGTAGAAGTACTAAAATAGAATGTGCTATAATAAATCTATATTAATAAAGCGAGAGTTGCGATGAATAGTACACGTAATTTGTAAGAGAATTCGTAGGTCTGATGACATGCATGTTAGTTCTTGCTTTTTTACGAGTAAAACCTTACTATTAAAAGATAGATTAGGTAATCGCTCGGAAACGGAGGGATTGAGTTTGACGCCTGAGACAATGATAGATCATCGTGAAAAAGCTTATGCATTGTTAAAAGCTGATGCAGATAAGATTTTGCAATTAATTCAAGTTCAAATGGATAACTTAACAATGCCACAATGTCCTCTTTACGAAGAGGTTTTAGATACACAAATGTTTGGTTTATCAAGAGAAATTGATTTTGCAGTTCGTTTAAATTTAATTGATGAGCATGTCGGAAAAACATTGCTAGATCGACTTGAGCGTGAACTTTCTGCACTGCATGAAGCATTTACAAAAAAATAACACACACGGTGAAACTCAAACTATTAGATGGATAGTTTGAGTTTTTTGTTACAGCTCGTTTACATTCTTACGTGAGAAAAGCGAAAGTAGATAATGTATAGTAAAATGAGTAAAGGCATCACTTATTAACGTTTAAAGGAAGAGGTTTATGCTAAAAAAAATCTTTAAGCACTATGATTATTCTATCATTATTACCATTGCGTTGCTTTGTACAATTGGCCTTGTAATGGTATATAGCTCCAGCATGATTACGAGTATTACGCGGTATGGGCAGGATAGCGATTTTTTCTATGGCAAACAAAAAGGTTGGCTTATCATTGCTGGATTCGTATTTTTAGCAACCATTTTATTCCCGTACAAGCTATATCAAAAGCTGTTACCTATAGCTGTACTTGGTACATTTGGTCTTTTAGGGCTTGTGTTTTTAATGGGGCATACGGCAGGAGGCGCTCAAAGTTGGCTAAAGTTAGCTGGAGCAAGCTTGCAGCCCGCTGAGTTTGCAAAGTTAACGGTTATTTTATATTTAGCGCTTGTGTTAGGAAAACGTCAAGAATACATAAATGATATTAAGCGTGCTTTTATTGGGCCAATTGGGTTAACAATGGGTATCTTTATATTCGTAGCGATTCAACCAGACCTTGGGACAGGCCTCATTATTTTAATGATAGCAGTTGCAATCATGCTATGCTCGGGAATATCTCGAAAAACATTTTTTAAGCTTATTTTATTAGGGCTTGTCATGCTGACCATTATGGGAACGATTGGTGTATTAACAGGGCAAGTGACTGAAAATCGTATCGGACGTTTTACAGGAGCATCGGATCCTTTTAAATACGCACAAGGTGAAGGATATCAGCTTGTAAACTCTTACTTAGCTATCGGTTCTGGAGGGTTAAAAGGGCTTGGACTTGGTGAAAGCGTGCAGAAGTATGGCTATCTTCCAGAGTCACATACCGACTTTATTATGGCGGTTATTGCAGAAGAACTTGGATTCTTTGGCGTATTTCTCGTTTTAGGTTTACTAGGCTTTTTAATCTATCGCATTCTGACACTTGCCAAACGCTCAAAGGACCCTTTTGCTAGCCTTATTTGCATAGGTGTAGCGACCATGCTTGGAATTCAAGCGTTTATTAATCTGGGTGGCTTAACCGGTCTTATTCCGATTACCGGCGTAACGCTTCCGTTTATTAGTTACGGTGGATCATCACTGCTAAGTTTAATGATTGCCATGGGGATTGTTGTTAATATTTCGTTCTTTGTGAACTATCAAGAAAAAAGTAGCAAAAAAGCGAATAACGTGGTTTCTTATCCGAATAATGCTAATCCTGACTTATCTTAACATTCGGGTATATATATCATCTCAAAAAAGCAAAAATGAACGGTTAATTTATAACTTTCCGTTCATTTTTGCTTTTCTTTTATCCAATTTTGCTATATATTGAAGTTTATATAAAGATTGAAGGGAGAATTCGATGTGAGTCTGGTAACTAAAAAAATAAAAAAAGTACTAGTTGCAAATCGTGGAGAAATCGCAATTCGAGTATTTCGAGCTTGTACGGAGCTAAATATTCGAACGGTGGCAATTTATTCAAAAGAAGATGCAGGTTCCTATCATCGATACAAAGCAGATGAAGCGTATTTGGTTGGTGTGGGCAAAAAACCAATCGATGCATATTTAGACATCGAAGATATTATTAAAACGGCAAAGCTACATGATGTTGACGCAATACACCCTGGCTATGGTTTTTTGTCAGAAAATATCCAATTTGCGAAACGTTGTGAAGAAGAGGGCATTATTTTTATTGGGCCAAAGTCTAAGCATTTAGATATGTTTGGAGATAAAGTAAAAGCTCGTCATCAAGCAATTCAAGCTAATATCCCTGTCATTCCAGGAACGGATGGACCAATTGATTCATTAGATGAAGCAAAAGAATTTGCTGCACAGCACGGGTACCCCCTCATGATTAAAGCGGCGTTAGGTGGAGGCGGTCGTGGCATGCGCGTCGTTCGCAATGAAGCAAGCCTAGCGGAATCGTATGAACGTGCTAAGTCTGAAGCAAAAGCAGCCTTTGGAAGCGACGAGGTATATGTCGAAAAGCTTGTTGAAAACCCAAAGCATATTGAAGTTCAAATTTTAGGGGATCACAGTGGAAATGTTGTTCATTTGTATGAGCGTGATTGTTCAGTACAGCGTCGTCACCAAAAGGTAGTAGAAGTTGCACCAAGCTTGTCGCTAAGCGAAGAGCTGCGTGATCAAATTTGTGATGCTGCGGTACAGCTGATGGATAATGTAAACTACATAAATGCGGGTACTGTAGAGTTCTTAGTATCAGGTAAAGAGTTTTACTTTATTGAAGTAAACCCTCGCGTACAGGTGGAGCACACAATTACAGAAATGATTACAGGTGTTGATATCGTTCAATCTCAAATTCTAATTGCGGATGGCTATGACCTTCATAGTAATGTTGTTGCAATACCGAAGCAAGAAGAGATTATCACGCATGGTTATGCTATTCAATCTCGTGTAACAACAGAAGATCCACTAAACAACTTTATGCCAGATACGGGTAAGATTATGGCGTACCGTTCAGGCGGTGGCTTTGGCGTGCGTCTTGACACGGGCAACAGCTTCCAAGGAGCAGTCATCACGCCTTACTATGATTCTCTTCTTGTAAAAGTAACAACGTGGGCCTTAACGTTTGATCAAGCGGCGTCCAAAATGGTTCGTAACTTAAAAGAATTTCGAATTCGTGGTATTAAAACAAACATTCCGTTCCTTGAGAACGTGGTAAAGCATGAAAAGTTCTTAACGGGAGCGTATGATACGTCCTTTATCGATACTACGCCAGAGCTATTTGTATTTCCTAAGCGTAAAGACCGTGGTACTAAAATGCTAACATACATTGGAAACGTAACGGTTAATGGTTTCCCTGGGGTAGCTGAAAAGAAAAAACCAATTTTCACAAAACCTCGCGTTCCTCAGCTAGATTTATCAACGCCAGTGCCAAATGGAACGAAGCAAATTTTAGATGAACAGGGTGCTGAAGGGCTTGTTAACTGGGTAAAAGAGCGTAAAGAAGTTCTTTTAACAGACACAACATTCCGAGATGGGCATCAGTCTTTACTAGCAACGCGTGTACGTACGAACGATTTAAAACAAATTGCTAATCCAACAGCAAGACTATTACCGGATTTGTTTTCTCTTGAAATGTGGGGAGGAGCGACGTTTGATGTAGCGTATCGCTTTTTGAAAGAAGATCCTTGGGATCGTTTGTTAACGCTACGCCAAGAGGCGCCAAATGTCTTATTCCAAATGCTTCTTCGTGCATCAAACGCCGTAGGGTATAAAAACTATCCGGATAACGTAATTAAAGAATTTGTTGAGAAATCAGCATATGCTGGAATTGACGTGTTCCGAATTTTTGATAGCTTAAACTGGGTTGAGGGTATGACGTTAGCCATTGATTCCGTACGACAAACAGGTAAGATTGCCGAAGCAGCAATGTGCTATACGGGAGATATTTTAGATCCATCTCGCCGCAAATATGACTTAACGTACTACAAAAACCTTGCGAAAGAATTAGAGCAATCCGGGGCACATATTTTAGGAATCAAGGATATGGCAGGATTATTAAAGCCTCAAGCTGCTTATGACTTAGTGTCTGCATTAAAAGAAACGGTGGATATTCCAATTCATCTTCATACGCATGATACAAGCGGAAACGGTATTCTAACATATGCCAAAGCAATTGAAGCAGGCGTTGATATTGTGGACGTAGCAGTAAGCGCAATGGCAGGCTTAACGTCGCAACCAAGCGCCAATTCATTATATTATGCTTTAGAAGGGACCGAGCGTAAGCCGAAGCTGGACATTCAAAACCTTGAACAGCTATCTTACTATTGGGAAGATGTACGCAAGTACTACCAAGACTTTGAAAGTGGCATGAATGCTCCGCATACGGAAGTTTATGTTCATGAAATGCCGGGTGGTCAATATAGCAACCTTCAACAGCAGGCGAAAGCAGTTGGTCTTGGAAACCGCTGGGATGAAGTAAAAGACATGTATTCACGTGTGAATGAGTTATTTGGTGACATTGTCAAAGTAACGCCTTCTTCCAAAGTGGTAGGGGACATGGCGCTGTTTATGGTTCAAAACAATTTAACGGAAGAAACGCTATTTGAACGTGGTGAATCATTAGACTTCCCTGATTCAGTTATTGAACTATTTGAGGGCTATTTAGGTCAACCACACGGTGGATTCCCTGAAAAGCTTCAACGAATTATTTTAAAAGGTAAAAAGCCAATTACGGTGCGTCCGGGTGAGCTGTTAGAAGATGTTGATTTTAATGCTCTTAAGGAAAAGCTATTCCACGAGTTAGGACGTCAAGTTACAAGCTTTGATGCCTTGGCATATGCTTTATATCCAAAAGTATTTATGGATTATCACAAAGCGGTTGAGCAATATGGTGACATTTCGGTACTTGATACGGCTACTTTCTTATATGGAATGCGTCTTGGAGAAGAAGCTGAAATTGAGATTGAAAAAGGGAAGACGTTAATCGTTCGCCTTGTATCAATTGGAGAAGCACAAGCTGACGGTAATCGTACAATTTACTTTGAACTAAATGGTCAGCCTCGTGAAGTAGTCATTAAAGACGAAAGCGTGAAGACGACGGTTGTATCAAAGATGAAGGCAGATCTAACAAATCCAAATCAAATTGGAGCGTCTATGCCTGGAACGGTCATTCGCGTTATCGTTGAAAAAGGCGATAAAGTATCAAAAGGTGATCATCTCATGATTACAGAAGCAATGAAAATGGAAACAACGGTGCAGGCACCATTTGATGGTGTTGTGAAAAATATTCATGTAGGAAGCGGAGATGCTATTCAACCTGGAGACTTACTTGTTGAATTCGAAAGCTAAAAAAAGAGGCTGGGACAAAACCCTCCTCTGAGATGAAAAAAGCCGTGAAATTTTACGATGAGTAAAATTTCACGGCTTTGTTTTATTTTTTCCATAAAAATAAGGACCACTTCTGATAAAATATAGTCACCACAACAAATTCAACCAGAAAGAAGGGTCCTTATGTTTAAAGATTATAACATGAATCAATTAATTTTACCTTTAGAATTAGAAATGAAATTACAAGAAAACGATATCGCCTTTTCTATC
>NZ_LWBK01000021.1:0-47705 GCF_001614195.1 Bacillus sp. VT 712
AATAAACAATTATGCCTAAAATAATTGAACCAATCCAACTAATTAATCCTATTTTCGTAACTAATTTTTCCCAATCACCAATCCAAAAGTACAGAATGATTAAATGAACAATAACTAAAGGTACTGAAATTATTGCTAATAGTTTTTTTAACATATTTATCCCTCCAAGCATTATTATACTATTATTCTTGGAAAATTTTCCAACACCTTTGCCTTCCAATAGCAACAATCTTTTAGAAAAGAGCCTTTTTAAAAGAAAGACATATTGAGGTAAAGCCGAAATATGGGGGGATCACAATTACATGAAAAAGGTTATAGCAGCACTTTTAGCAAGTGCCACGTTGGTCAGCGGTTATATTGCATTTGATATGTATATGGACCATTCTGCACAACAAGCGGCAGCTACAGCGGCAGAAAAAGAACAAAAAGCTGTAGAGAAAAAAGAAAAAAAAGAGCCGGTTATTAAAGTAGAAGACTTAACGTACCAATTAAAAGATTCTCGTACTGGTGCATTAATGCGAGAATTTAAACCCGTTAATTTTGCTGATAAGGAAGTATATAATAAAGAGATAAAAGCACTTGCCTCCGAGTTAGCAAAAGGAATCGATACACCAATGCAAAGCATGAAGCTAGATGGAAATGGAGCATTAATTGGAGGCTCGAACCGGATTGTTTTAAAAGAAGACGAACTTGTAGCGAGTCTGCAAAATTTAAACACAAATCAATTAGAAATTACGGTTCCAATTTATGAAACACCACCAAACGTTTCTGTGCAAGCAGCAACAGGAGTAAGTGAAGTACCAATTGCTTCTTTCACTACGAAATTTCGCCCTAACGACACGGGGAGAAATCGAAATATCCAGCTCTCTGCTGAAGCTATTAACAACACTATTTTAGGACCTGGTGATTATTTCTCTTATAACAGTGTTGTAGGGCCTCGTACGGTAGAACGCGGTTATCAGCAAGCTCCTGAAATCATCAACAAAGAACTAGTCATGGGGATTGGTGGAGGAATCTGTCAAACATCTTCCACGTTATTTAACGCAGTAGATAAAGCTGGAGTACAAATCGTTGCGCGTTCTCATCATTCAAAAGACGTAGGATATGTTCCTAAAGGAAGAGATGCTACTGTTTCATGGAATGGACCTGATTTTAAATTTATGAACAATAAATCATATCCAATTATTATTAAGACGTATACAAACGTTGCAGGGGGAACGCTAACAGTTGAAGTTCGGACTGCACAGCGCTACCTGTAAACAAAATTAAACAAAACGCCGAAGCGGCTATTCGCTTCGGCGTTTTGTTGCTTATTGAGTAACTTGCTGTTCACGAGCACGGAGCTCAACGCGACGAATTTTACCTGAATTTGTTTTTGGTAAGTCAGATACAAATTCAATTAGTCGAGGATACTTATACGGTGCTGTTAATTGCTTAACATGATTTTGTAAGTCTTTAACTAACGATTCATCAGCAGTTAACGCAGGGTCAGTTAATACAACAAAGGCTTTAACTACGTTACCACGATCCGGATCTGGACTTGCAACTACGGCGCATTCCTTGACAGCAGAGTGCTTAATCAAAGCATCTTCAACTTCAAAAGGTCCAATTGTATAGCCAGAGCTAATAATAATATCATCGCTGCGGCCTTGGAACCAATAGTAATTATCAGCATCTTTAGAAGCTCGGTCACCCGTTAGATAATAATTGCCACAAAACGCTTTTTTCGTACGCTCTTCGTCTTTGTAGTAATGTTTAAAAAGCGAAGGGAGGTCTTTACGAACCGCAATATCTCCAATTTCACCAGGGGCACATGGGTTGCCGTCTTCATCAACAATCTCAATAAATTCTTCAAGCATCGGTTTACCCATTGAACCAACCTTAACGTCTACATTTTTTAATGTTCCAATCAAAAGCGTGTTTTCTGTTTGGCCATATCCATCACGGACTTGAATACCAAAGTGTTGTTTAAACACGCTCATTACTTCTTCATTTAGCGGTTCACCAGCTGATACTGCGCTATGAATATGAGATAAGTCAAAGGAATCTAAGTTTGCTGATTTTGCCATGAAGCGGTATTCTGTCGGCGTGCAGCATAACACATTCACTTGCTCATCTTGTAAAATCGCTAAGTACTTCTCTGGTTCGAATCGGCCGTTATATACAATTCCTGTTGCTCCTTGACCTAAAACTGATAAAAATGGACTCCAAACCCATTTCTGCCAGCCTGGACCTGCTGTTGCCCAAACTATATCACCTTTTTTAATATCTAGCCATTCACGCGCTGCTAAACGTAGATGAGCGTATGCCCATCCGTGTGTATGAACGACGCCTTTTGGATTGCCAGTTGTACCTGACGTGTAAGGCAAAAAGGCCGTATCGTCTCTATGAGTATCAGCGGCTTCAAACTGATCACTCGCTGCATCCATAAGAGGCTCTAAGGATGTCCAAGAGTTCACAGCATCTCCCAAAACAATTTTATGCTTTAGAGAAGAAGGTAAGTCTGTTACTTGGTCTACTTCTTGACAAAATGGAGAATATGAAATAATCGCTTTTGCTTGGGCATGGTGTAAACGATATTGGATATCTTTTGCTCGAAGCATTTCTGAAGAAGGAATAATGACAATACCTGCTTTTAAACATGCTAAGTACATGACATATGAATCAATTAAGCGGGGCATGATGACTAAGACGTGATCGCCTTTTGTTAAACCTAGTTCTGTTAATGAATTTGCGGCTTTATTTGCTCGTTTTAATAGATTATTATATGTAATTTCTTCTCGATGACCATCAGCATCTTGCCATTTGATCGCAAGGTGATCAGATGCGTGTTTTTCAAATTCCTCCGTTAAATTATAGCGTTCTTTTGGAATTAGTTCTTCTAAACGAATCATTGCCACGACTCCTTTTCTATAAAAAAATGTCTATAATGACAGTGCATCATTATAATCTCTATTATAATACTAACTATTAGTAGTTACTACTAATTTGTTTATAGTAACCAAAAAAACATAAAAATTCCCACCCTCAGCTGTGAGAAATGGGAATTTTTATTTGGAGAATAGACTCCACTTCGTATGTATGGGAATTAATTCTTCTTCAGATTCATCCCCTTCATAAAGACCGCGTTCTTTTAAATATTCAACAAAATATAAATCCGCTTCTTTCCGTTCGTCATAAGGCTTAATCGAAAGTACAAATCCTAACTTATGCTGCTCATCATTTTCAATTCCTGAGATATAGGCTCTTATATGGTGCTGTAAAAAGAGCTCCTTCGCAGGGATAATTAGTTCTTTTACAAATTTAGCTAGAAGCTGAAGCTCAAATTCAAAAGTAAACTTTGAAATCTTTTCTAAATCTGCAAAGACAACGCCTATAAAGCTCGTGTTATGTATTTCATAATCCTTTGTTTTTTCATCCCAATCAATATGACCAACTTCTTTTAAGTAATTAATAAAGTAGCCAATACCTTCACGACGCCCAAACGGTTGCTTAGATAACACAAGACCAATCTTTTTATATTTAGGTAAATAAACACAAGATAGAGCGGCTTCAACATTATGCTGTTGAAATAGCTGCGTCACACCTTGTAATAGTGCATCCAATACGTGGTGAGTGATCTTCATCTGTTTACGTGAAAAGTGATATTCATTTGCAAGCAGCTCATTTGTATCTGCGAATGTTGCTCCGATAAAACCAGTATTAGAAAGGGTAGGGGGAAGCGGCTTTTTTCTTTTTCTATTGCTCATCTAACAAACACTCCTTGCAATTGATAAATCGAACATACGTTCTTATTAAATCATACGAGAAAAAGAACGAAAAGTAAAGGGGGGATAAAAATAAAAAGTAGCTATGTCTTACGAAGAAAGCGGGGGAGAGTAAACATAAAAAAACACAAACCAGTTGATTTGTGTTTTGAACATTTATTTTCTATATGGATTTAGCGTACATCTGTTAAAGAAACTAAATCTTCGTCGTCTATATCAATATCTACGTGACAATCCATTGTATGAATTGTTTTATCTTCATGGTTACCATAATAAATTGTAATATTCACAAGTATCGCTCCTTTAAAATCGGATGATTAAGCACCCAACATATGCCGATCTCTATTTGTTATACATTATACCTCAATGTATACAAAACTACAACTGTAAATGTGATAACAGCAAGGTTAGAGATTGAAAACAAAGAAAAAACAGAGGGTTAATTTGTATAAAAATAAATAGAAATGGATATAGTTACAATAAATACGGGTGTTATACAAAATAAAATGAATATTAATCCAATATAGGGATAAAAAATCTTTAAACTCAAAATTTACGTTTACAGGAAACATTATGTAAACTATTTAAGAAACTAATCATATAAAGTCTATGAAGTAACGTTTAGAACAAAATTCAATCACAGTAGATTTATTTTTCTAAACGGAGATTCTGCTATATGTTTATGTAGTTGGCATCTGCAACACCAAATGAAACTGAAGCAATCGAACGTTTGATCAGGAGTTATTTAAGTTAATCATGTATCAAGCTCTATAATATAATTTCAATACAATACATTAGTAAATTCCTTTTTCATCTCACTATCTAAAGTTTACTTATCAAATGAGACAAAAAATCTATTATTTATATAACTTCCTATAATGTATATTATGTAAACTAGAAAAATAAAAAAATATAAACATCTTCCCCCTTCATTACATGAATAACCGCCACCTGTGGTTTCAGGTGGCGGTTTGGTTGAGCTATTCGTTAAACTCTAAAATGTTTAGACCCTCAGATACATCTGGCTCTTCAAAGAACTTAGTAACGTGAATAAACGTCTCTATAGTATCGAAAGTTGCTCTTTCAGGTTGTTCGTTACGTCTTTGTGCGATTTGACGTAAACATTGCTCGTTATTTAAGTTGAGGAAAATTAGCTGATGATTTGCGTTGACTTCTGACGCGATACTTAAAAGCCATTTTCGCTGTTTTTGAGTGTTTCCTGGAAAATCCATCACTACATCTGTACCAACACTTAGTATATTTTGGACATGCTTTTTCACTAACGGTTTGAGCTGTGCTGAGAATTTTAGATAGTCATCAAATGATGCGATTTCATTCGGATATAAAGCTGAAAGCCATTCATCCTCGGATAACAGCACCGCATGTTTTTCCGCAGCCAATTGCTTCGATTTAGTTGATTTTCCTGCTCCCATCTTTCCGCAGAAAAAGTATAGATCTCCCAGTTTTTTCATAGTTTATCCCCCAAACCTACTTTAGTAGTTCTTCCTTTGTTTTCATATCAAACTGAGCCAATACAAAGTTTCCTTTCTATAAACAACTGTACACACGTATTGGTTTTCAGTCTAACTGAATTCCGTAAATCTCCAATAGGTTTTTTAATGCCGGTCGTTCATTGCCGCTTCTGCCAACAACATGAGTTGCTGTAATAAGTGAGTTTAAGACCGCTTCCTCAGTGGCTTCACCAGCGGCTCGAAATGCTAAATCGATATCTTCTTCATGAATAGCTGAAATTGAAAGGCAGGAAGACGTTTTATCATGAGGAATTTTATTTGCTGTTGAAAATCCAATGACGACTTCCCCGCTTCCTGTTGTAATAATAGATCCTGTACGTGATAAGCCCGTTACCGTTCGTTTTAAAATGCGATTGAGCTGTCTTTCCGTCACGGGTAAATCAGTAGCAAGAATAACGATTACAGAGCCTTTGTCTGGTATTTCTTCTAAAGAATGCATCGAGTTATAAAGCTGTGAGCCAACTGGCTGTCCGTTTATCGTTAAATCAGGTAATGAACCAAAATTAGTTAAGGTAAGGACACCGATTGTATATAGGCCATGAGTTAATTGGATTTGTCTAGATGACGTTCCGATTCCTCCTTTTAACGAATAGCAAACCATGCCTCTGCCTGCACCGACAGAGCCTTCTTCGACTGTTTCTGAAGTGGTCTCTAAAGCTTTGAGTACGTGCTTTTTCGTCACTGTCTTTGAACGAATATCGTTTAAAATCATATCATTGCATTCACAGACAACAGGATTTATCGTTCCGGTTGTTCGTCCGATTTCTTCGTTCTGTTCTAACATATAATCAATGACCGCATCAGCTGCTGTCCCGATGCTTAGCGTGTTCGTTAAAACGATTGGAGATTCTAACGTTCCTAACTCATTTATTTGAATAGTTCCGATTGTTTTTCCGAATCCATTTATGACGTGACTTGATGCAATGAGCTTTTCGCGGAAAATGTTCCCTTGGTGAGGTAAGATTGCTGTTACTCCTGTTTGCTGTTCACCTTCGCTAATAGTCACATGCCCGACCGTAACGCCTTTAACGTCCGTAATTGCGTTATATGCGCCGGTTTCTAATTTTCCAATCGTTACCCCGTAATCACGTAGCCTTTTTTGTTTCAAGCTCTCTCCCACCTCTGCTTCCTATTTGTTTTCATCAATCAGCTGGATTAATTATGGCTAACACCTGATGGTCCTTCCATTCTCCCCTGATTTTAAGGTTTTTCGTTGCAAGGCCTTCTTGAAGAAATCCTGCTTTTTCCAATACCCGTATCGATCCAACGTTATGAGGCTGAACTTCGGCTTGAATGCGATATAAATTTAATTTAGTAAACGCATAGGTAACAAATAGCTTTGCTGCTTGAGTCATATAGCCTTTGCCGTTGTAGTCTTCATCTAAAAAATAGCCGATAATGGCGCTTTGTGATGCTCCTCGCACGATTTTTCTTTTTTCTTACAGTCTAGGGTCCACAGGCTCCATTTCAAGAGCAAGCGTTCCAAGAGCACATTCATGAATTCGCTCGATCGAATCTTTGTTTACAAAGCGCGTAATACCTTCGATACCTAAAGCAAACTCCAGTAGCGCATGCTTTTGCTTTTTACTGGTATTCCGCTGTTTTAAACGATTGAGATTTTCAGGCATTAAATAATCCATTCCGTAGATAATATGGAGGTATTTACGTCCTCTCACCTTGATAGCAGGCTGTAAAAGCTTACCTTTCTCATTTCTTGCGATAAACGTTTCCGGCTTCACCACAAAGCCTTCGTGTCCTTCTTCCGTAATGGATTCCCACCATTCAATCGCTTTGTTCATTGATTTCTCGTCATGTACGACCATAAAGTCTGTTGAAATAAATAAATCCGATAATGAGCTAAACTCAGCGTTTCTTTCCATGTGCCACAGATGCGTTTTGTCAAAGAACGTTTCGCCGCTGTGAGCTAAGACGTGAAACGGGGCAATTTGAATGCCTTCTACTCCGTCAATGTTCCAGCAGTATTTTTGGAAAACTTCGTTGAAAATCTCAGCATTTTTAAGCTTTAGATTGACTTCAGATAGCCACGTTTCAATGCTTTGATTATGCTTTAAGGCTTTTTTTAGCTTTTCACTTAATTTTCTGCGGTCTAATAGTGCAACTTCCGCTACGTGCGCGTATTGAGAGCTAATTAACTCTTTTGCTTTTAAGTTCCACGGCAAAATTTCAGCGTCAAGCAGAACAAAGTCTGTGTTGTATTTAGAGAAATAATTAGAACGCATTAGGTCTTCATTTAAAGTCGATAAAATCTGTTCCTCTACGTCTTTTGCAAAAAAGGAGCGTCCTGTACGCGTATAAATGGTTCCTAGCGTTTCTCTGCCAACGTAATGAACAGCAGTTTCCTTATCTTTGAATAATAGCAGTACGCCGCGACTTCCCATGTGCTTTTTCTCGACGACCATTGTTTGAACGCCATTTGACTGATAGTAATCAAACGCTTCTTTTGGGTGCTCAAGATATCCTTCCAGTACTGGAGGCTTTGGTGTGGGGCTCATGGTTGGTGGAATATAAATAAGCTCTTCAATTGGAATCGTGAAGTGAGAAACAGAATCAATTGCTGACTTGGCCGTTCCTTCAAGAACTTTAATATCTCCATACGTGTCAGTTAGTACCGAATAGCCGTTAAGAAAGCGTGCAATATTCGGTGGATCCAACCTTTTTTTCTGCCACTGTGTGAGTGGGTTGTCCTCCGTTCCAGAGTAGTTTTCTTTTGCTTTTACAGAAACAAACTGTTTTTCTGGATACTGAAAAGCCGTCAGCGAGCCGCCAAATACGGCCCCTTGATCAATGTTAACAGTATTGTTCACAACAAGCGGCTGAACTTTACAGTCATGTCCCCAAATGATGAGCTCTTTTGTGTGGTGATTTGTATACCAGTCTTTACGTATAGGCTTTCCGTTCTCATAAAATCCTTCAGAATCCCCGTATCGACAAAAGTCTGAGATGTGATAGGATTGCTTTCCGATATATTCATCCTTTATACCCGCATGCGTTACTACAGCTACGCGAACATCATTTTTTGTCAGAATATAATGAGACGGCGCTTCTAGCAAAAAGTCTTTTAGCTCACGTTTTAAGGCTTCCGCTTTTTCAGTTCCGTGTTCTTCCTCATAGCGAGTAAACTCATCCGCAACCTTTTCATCTCCGTGCGTCAACGTGACATTTCTCCCGCCTAACCATCTTGCAATTTTCCAACCGTGGTTGCTGTCAATCATATACGCAAGATTAGCTTCTACATGCCGCTTGAAAAACAGCATGCTATCAAGAGAACGAGGCCCTCGACTCATCACGTCTCCAACGGATAGAAATTTACGTCCGTTTGGATGCGTGTAAAAGCCTTCTTCATTTGGCTCATAGCCAAGACGCTCAAGAAGCTGAATTAGCTCTTCATAGCACGCGTGAATATCACCGATTACGTCTATTCCTGTTCCAACGTCAAGTTCAAGCTTATTTTTGGTGCGAACGACTTCTAATTCACTGATATCTTCTTTTGTTAATACGTACTGTTGACGAAAGCCTTCTCGTTTAATAGAACGCTTGCTTTTAGCAAATACCTGCGCTTGCTGTTTGACTCGCTTTTTACCACGTGGGAATTCTCTGTTTTCATCACGTTCAAGCAACGTTTCAGTTGGTACATCAAGCAAAAGTGCAATGCACGGTATGTGGTTCTTTTTCGCTAAGTCGATATATCTCTTACGGTCGTCTTCATATAGATGCGTTGCGTCGACAATCGTTAATTTCCCCATTTTGGACCTAGTTTCAATGATGTATTCCATTGTTTCAAACGCTTTTTGGGAAATTGTTTGATATTCTTGCAACAACACGTCTGCCTCATCTTTTGGACGGCTTGTCCATTCAATAAAATCTGTATATCCTACTAATAAGCGAAACTGATCAGAGCTCACCGTTTCAGAAGGTTTGACATAGCCTTTTTTTATCCAGGACTCTAGCAACGTTGTTTTGCCGCTATTTGAGGGCCCCATTAAAAGTACAATTCCTGCAGGAGGTAAAAATAATTTCTTCAATTGTCTCCCTCTTTTCGTTCAAACGTACACATTTGTGTCGGTGATCCGTACTCGTCATTTTCTTCTCCAATGCCTTCAATGGTTATGGAATAAGGAAAATCCTGCGTCCAAGCTTCACACCAGCTTGCAAACTCTCGTCTATTCCATTCAAAGCGGTGATCCGCGTGTCTCATTGTTTCATTCATTTGATAAACGGCATTGTATTCTTGATTTGGCGTTGTCACAATCAGTGATTTTGGTTGATAGAACGTAAAGATTGTGTTCATAATGCCAGGCAGTCGTTCTTCATTGATATGCTCAATGACTTCACACAAAATGATGACGTCTGCACCTTGAAGCTGTGCATCATAGTAAAACAACGATCCCCAAACAGAACGAGGCTGAATGAAGTTTGGTTTGGCAGCAGCTTTTTCAAATCGCTCCAATGCTTTTAGCTGTGCAGATTGTGAAGGCTCTACTGCTAAAATTTCACCTATTCCTGGAATGAATCCTAAACGAGTAGCTAGCTTTCCTTCACCTGAACCGAAGTCCACAACGGTTCCTTTAGCAGGAAGAGACTGTACTTTTTTAAGAATTGCCTGATAGCGTAGCTCGTTTAGCGGTGTTTTAGCTTGATCTGTATCATCGTTCTTCTGCTTTTTTTCAGTATTTGTTGCTACGTTCGCTTGTTTAACAAGGTCTTTAAAACGAAGCGACTGCTCGTAGATATAACTTTTCAAGGGGTGAGCATCTAGCCAGCCTTCGCCGTAGCGCTCTATTTTTTCAATTTCTCGCTCATCCAAAAAGTAGTGCTTAAAGTTATCCAAGACTGGAATTAAAATGAACAAATGCTGAAGGGCTTGTTGGACTGTAACTATTCCTTTTAATGTTACGTAACGAGCCGTGCTTCGTGTTTTTAAATCAAACGTATAATCAATGTCTCTTCGCTCTATTTCAACAGCATAGCCCATCGGTTCAAAAAGCTCTTGGATTCGTTGATCTGGTAAATGTGAGGCAATAGGACCGAAGCTAACTTCAAGATCAAAAGCATGATGTACCCACTCGCTATATTCTTCTTTCGGCTTTCCGTTTAAAGCTGTCCCAAGTGCTTTGCGTATGTAGGAACAAAACAAGCTGCTGACCGCAAATTCACGATCGTTGATATAGTGGGTAATATCAAAATGATTGGATCCACTTTTTACAAGTTCAATAGGATCCACATCAACGTAAATAATAAACTCCGCTTCATAGGCTTCAAAAGTTGTAAAAGCTAACCTGACATTCTGTCCTTTTTCCATTCGTTCATAAGGATTGGAAGGGTTTTTTGCAATTAACCGCGATACGTTTTCTGCACCTTCTCCTTTTACTTTCATACTGAGCTGCATACGTTCACCTTCTTTTTAGATAGTACTTTACTCTTCACTCTATAAAGCACCAGAATATAAACAGAAACCAGAACCTAGTTTCTTTAACTAATTATACCTTTTACGCTATTTATTAGGAACTATTAATGAGATAGAAAAAGCTACCAATCTTCATGATTAGTAGCTTTAGAGAATAAAGGTTTAAGATTTTGAAAGAAAATCATTTAAATAGTTTATAACTTCATCTCGATTTCCAGATACTTTTTGATCACGCAACTCATCAAACTTCACTTTTTCAGTCGCTTTTGTTAGGATGGTTTGCTCATGCTCTTTTGGAATGACCACAACGCCGTCAGCGTCACCAACAATGATATCGCCTGGATGAACAGTGGTTCCGCCACATGAAATAGGGACGTTTAGCTCACCTTGCCCTGATTTCCCGCTTGCTGCTACGGCTGTTCCTTTGCAGAAAACAGGAAAGTTTAGCTTCTTTACGCCGACGACATCACGAATGACCCCGTCCACGACGATTCCATTAATACCCAATGTTTGCGCTAATCCAACGATGAAGTCTCCAGCGATTGCTCGATACGTATCTCCTTTTGCATCTACTACTAATACATCACCTGGCTTCGCTTCTTTAATGGCTTTTAAAAATACTAAGTTGTCACCTACAGGCATTTTAACGGTAAAGGCTCTTCCGACAACTTTGTATTCTTCTTTTAATGGCTTGATGGATGAATTAAGATTGTTTAACCCTGTCATTGCGTCTGATATACACGTAGTTGGAATTGTTTTAAATGAATTAATAATACTCATTTTGACCGCTCCTTTTAGTTAACGTTAGGCTAAACGAATTGGAAGCTCCTTTAGACCTCGAATAATAAAGCTTTGTCGCCATTCTAAATCAGACAAATTAGCAACAAGGCCTACGTTTGGGAATTCTTCAAGCAGCACGCGAATCGCAATTTCACCTTCTAATCGGGCTAGTGGCGCACCTAAGCAATAATGAATGCCTTTCCCAAACGCTAAATGAGGGTTTTTCTCTCGTGTAATGTCAAGTTTCTCTGGATGTGAAAATACTTCTGGGTCTCGTCCTGTTGAGGCCAATGACACGATAACGTGATCCCCTTTTTGAACTTGCTGTCCCATAAAGGTAAAGGATTCGCGCGCCCAGCGGTCCGTGCTGAATTCGACTGGACCATTGTATCGTAAAAATTCGTCAATGGCTTTTGAAATTAAGGAAGGGTCGTTTTTTAATAAGGCAAGCTGGTCTGGATGGGTAAGAAGTGCAAGCAATCCGTTTGAAATGAGATTGACAGTCGTTTCATGACCAGCAACGATAAGCAGCATGACAACACCATACAGCTCAGTCGCAGTAAGCTTATCTCCGTCTTCTTCTGCCTGAATTAAATGAGATAGTAGATCATTTTGTGGTGATTGTCGTCTATTGTGAATGAGTTTTTCTAAGTACATCATAAACTCCATCAATACTTCGTCATACTGAGAAGCTTCGTTAATATCGACCAATACGTTTGACCAGCGCTGGAAATCAAGCTGATCTTCTTGTGGAACACCGAGGAGTTCACAAATAACAATAATCGGAATCGGAAATGCATATGTTTCAATAAAATCAACCGTTTCATGTTCTTTCATTCTTTTAGCTTGCTCACGCGCAATTTCTTCAATGCGTCCGCTTAAGCTCATAATTTTTTTAGGAGTAAAGCCACTTTGGACAAGGCTGCGGAGACGACGATGATTGGGTGGGTCTGCAAAAAGCATCGTTTGAGAAATCGGCGGTACGTTTTCATCCGTCATTTCGCCAGGAAATACGGTGCGCATATCTTTGATGAAGCGCTCGTCTTTTAGCACAGCTTCGGCAGCTTCATATGTAAAAGCCATCCAAGAATCAGGAGCTTCTGTATAAAGCTTTACCTTTGCAAACGGTTCATGCAGACGAATTTGTTCATAGTATTCGTAAGGGTTTTGGTGGAACTTCTGTGAAAATAAATCAAGTGACTTAATATTCATATGGTATCCTCTCCTGTTATCTACTTTTTGAACGAAAAAGCCAGGTCTCATATAAAAACAGGAATCGCTTTCATCAATCTGGATGGCCTATCTGTTGATTCCTTCTTTCATTGTATGCGCATTGATTTGGAACATCAAGGAAAGTGATGTTTCATATATAAAGTTTACATAATAAAATTAAAGTGAACTATATACTCACCAAATAAAAAAAGACGAGCCATGAATGTACTCGCCTTTCAACATACAAAGCTAGCAATTGATTCTAAATGCACTTTTAAGTTCCTTTGCAATTTCATTCATACAATCTTCTGCTTGCGGATAATCTCCAATCTTATCTATAAAAGCGTGGTCCATTCCTTTATACTGAATCATTTTTGTTTTAACCCCAGATCGTGCAAGCTTTCTAGCATACGCTTCGGCTTGTAAGCGGAGATAGTCATATTCAGCATTAATAATAAGAGTTTCTGGAAGACCATTTAAATCATCGGCTAATAAAGGAGATACGCGTATATCAGTAACATCCGCTCCCTGTAGATACAGCTT
The DNA here is from genome assembly GCF_001614195.1 of Bacillus sp. VT 712. Lineage (NCBI taxonomy): Bacteria > Bacillati > Bacillota > Bacilli > Caryophanales > Bacillaceae > Bacillus > Bacillus sp. VT 712. The sequence continues at coordinate 13,260 of NZ_LWBK01000021.1, forward strand.
ATTGAGCATTGAGCTAGAGCCAGCTAATGCTAGAATAACTCCTTTAATTAGCTCATGATGATGAAAAACTTCATATTCATTTATGTCCCATCTATGATCTTCTGTATCAATTCGCCCAGGATTCACAACAGGATAAATAAGCGCTTGATACTTTATTCGATTTGTTCCTTGCTGGGAATCAAGTAAACTGCAAACTGCAGCTAAGTTGCCACCGGCGCTATCACCACAAACTGCTAGTTGCTCTTTATTTATTCCGAGTTTTTCAGCATTTTCATACACCCATTTCACCGCAGTTAGACAATCCTCTAAGCCAGCGGGAAATGGATGTTCAGGAGCTAAACGGTAATCGACAGAAACAACCGCTGCGTGCGCTTTTTCAGCTAGTGCTTTACAAGGGTTTTCAACCGTTTTTAAGCTTCCTCCAATAAACCCTCCTCCGTGAAAAAACACGACTGCTGGTAAGAGCTCATTTGATATAGGACGATAGATGCGTACAGGAATATCATGCTCTTTGCTCGGAATGCTGAGTAACTCTGTTGTAATTTCTGTAGTTGTAACGTCTCTATTAAGCCAGCCCATGCTAGCGCGAATGGCTGCAATTGAAACATTCGCAGGTTCTGTTTGTTCTTCCTCTGAATGATTTGTATAACTGCTGATTACTTTTAAAACACGTGGATCTAAATCTCCAGCTATATGTAAATCTGGTATATGTTTAATTACGCTACGTATGCCCTCGACTTCTTTTGTTTCCGCTGATGTTTCCAAGATACCGAGAAGCTTGTCATACTCTTTTGGTTGAAGCATCACTAACCACCACATCCGTTTTTATGTCTTACTAGTATTCTAGCAAGATACAATTTTTTGTAATCGCTTTCTTTTTGTTTTTTTAGTTATAGCCAGTCTTTGCCGTACTTACGAATGAATGCAATATCTTCTTGATAATGATTAAAGTGACCGTAATCAATCATTTGTTGAAAAACAGCATCACCTTCTTTCTTATACACAATAACTGAATCAATAGAAACTTCATGAGTAGTAACATCCAGGCTGCACATAATAGGCATTGTTTGGTTAGCGTTTATGTATAGTGTGCCTAATACGATAGATCCCTTTAAATCTGATGTAAAGTTATCCGTGGCAGCAGGCGTAACCCATGTCTCATCTTGGTGTTCGTTCTCTTCTTCATCTAGGGCCCACTGCCAGATTTTATAGTCCTTTAAATCGTCAATTGTTAATTCATCAATCGGTTTACTATTCATTTTTTATCACCCCACTTTATAGTTTAAAGTAATTATAAAGATTAAGCTCTTCTCATTTTATAGAAAGGAGCTGTTTTATGTAAAAAAGCTTTAAGAATAAATGGTTTCCCACTCGCTTAAATACATTCGTCCAACGATATTAGTGGGGTTTGGAATTTTGCAGATAAACTCTAGGCTATTTCCATCGGGGTCATAAAAATGAATCTTTGCATGGGCTATGCCATCATGGGCCATTACAAACGGTTCATGAGGCATAAAGCCAAATGCTTCTCTGGGAGCTATCTGCCTTTCTTTTAACCATGATACTGATGACCTCAAACTTTCCAACGTTACGTGAAAAGCAACGTGGCGGATAGAAGGATGGTAGTCTAATTCTACTTGTTGCGTTTCCCATAAACCAAGCCAACTTTCTCCTTTCTTTAACCAAAAAAAAGCTAGATGATGATCATGAATATGAGAAAGTTCTAATCCTAACTTCTTATAAAATGCAATCGAACGTTTTAAGTCTTTTACAGGTAAATGCGCTTCATATAAACCTTTAATCAATTCATACACCTCTTTCTATAAGTATCATCATAGCGAAAACCTTAATCAATGACATCAGATGATAGATGGAGGTGTTCTACAACTTTAGATGTAGAATGCTTTTGAAGCTACTCAACCATTTTTGTATTAACATAGCCGAGTAATACCAAGTATCCAATAATTAAAATGGGAAAAAGTATTTGAACATCTGGGTGAGAAATAAAAGCGCCTCCCAACATCATCATGCCCATAATGAAGTTATAAGCCCCTACGAGCCTTGCAAGTTTATCTTTATCTCGTACACGCTGCTGGTTATAGCCTGATAGCAGCCAAGTTTGTTTTTTGACACCAATGAAATAAGCTAAAACAAATAAAATAGCAGCGATAATAATAAAATGTTGATTCATTGCAATCTCCCCCCTATAAGTTATCTTCTTTTAGCGATAGCAGGAACAATATAAAAAGCAAAGTAAAACGTCATGTAGAAAGTTTATTAGTCGAATATGAAGCTTTTAGTTCATTTAATGAATCTTCGCTGATATCACAAGCAACAACATGAGCTCTTTCACTTAAACATGATGTGACAATTTCTTTTCCTATCCCAGCTCCTGCCCCCGTTACAATTACATGTACTTTTGACAACATTAAACCGACACTCCTTTTTAATAAAATACCATTCTCAAATTCTACCAGATTATGTTCATTCTTCAACAACCGTAATAGGAAAAATATAGTTTTTAAATCTGAAACTTTCGAAAAGTAATTTCCTAGTACAAGTAGAGGTGAATTAAGTATGGATACTTTTTGGGGGATTTTGATCGTTCTAGCATTACTTGCGCTGTCTCTTGGAATAGCAGCTTGGGGAGTTCTTAGGATTATGAAATTAACAAAAAATAAGTAAAGAGCTCCACACCTAAGTGTAGAGCTCTTTACTTATTGATAGTCTTTAAAGAATTTCAACGATTCATCGATGATGATTTGCTGATCGTTATCTAATGTCGCCACGTGGTAGCTATTTTCAAGCGTTATAGCTTTCTTCTCAGCTGAGCTGATGTTTTCAGTTATATATGTGCTATTTAGCGGTGGAACAACGTGATCTTCTGTGGATACAAAAATCAGGGTCGGGCAAGTAATTTTGGGTAAATCATTTTTAACAATTCCAAGCAGCTTATATAGTTCTTTAAGTGACGCGACAGGCGTTTTGTCATAGCCGATTTCATCTGCGTTTTCTTTTTTTACATCAGATCCAGCTGAATCAAGAAAACGAGTATGAGGATCTGCTTCGAATGCCTGTGGATTTAAAGCAGGAATGTCAATAGCTGCGTTTATTGATACAATTCCTTTAATTTCGGGATGATTTTCTGCCATATAAAGCGTCAGTGTGCCTCCCATTGATAAACCGACCACAAAGATGGTATGGCAGCGCTCTTTTAACCATGCATAGCCTTCTTCTACCGATTGAATCCACTCTTGATAAGTTGACGTTTCCATATCTTCGTAGTGCGTGCCGTGTCCTTTTAAACGGGGACCACAAACCGTATAGCCAGCTTTATGGTAAGCTTCCCCCAAAGGCTTCACACTGTGTGTAGTACCTGTAAAACCGTGCGATACTAAAATACCAATTTCGTTTCCTTCAAAGTAAAACGGCTCTGCGCCTTCTATTATTGGATATTTTGTCATAAAAATCCCTCCCGCTTTTAGTTTACCAAAAACCATTTGTAAACCGTTACATTTTTGCATTGAAAAAGGAAGCATTTCTGCTTCCTTTACGTTATACCATCACTTTACACACGTTGTTTGTAAATTCAATCGGATCTTCAAGCGGTAAACCTTCAATAAGAAGAGCTTGGTTGTAGAGAAGATTTGTGTAAAGCTCTGCTTTTTCTTTATCCTGCTCAAACGCTATTTTTAACGCTTGGAACACGTTATGACTTGGGTTGATTTCTAAAATCTTGTCAGCTTGTACTTGCTGATTATTTGGCATTGCTTTTAAGATTTTTTCCATCTCAATTGTTACGTCACCTTCAGTTGATAAGCAAACAGGATGAGTTTTTAGACGTTTAGATAATCGAACGTCTTTCACTTTTGTTGCTAACATTTCTTTCATATACGTAAGAAGGTCTTTGCTGTCAGCTTCTTCTTCTTTTGCGCTTTCTTTTTCATCTGCTTCAATTCCTAAGTCACCGCTTGAAACAGATTTAAATTCTTTATCTTCATAAGACATCAGCATCTTAATCGCAAATTCATCCACTTCATCGGTAAAGTAAAGAATCTCATAGCCTTTATCAAGAACCATCTCTGTTTGTGGCATTTTTGAGATGCGGTCATACGATTCACCAGATGCGTAGTAAATATACTTTTGGTCTTCAGGCATACGTTCAATATATTCTTTAAGCGTTACAAGCGTTTGCTCTTTTGATGAATAGAACAATAGTAAATCTTTTAGCGTATCTTTATTTGCACCAAAGTCGCTGTACACGCCGTATTTTAGCTGGCGACCAAATGTACCAAAGAACGTTTCATACTTTTCACGATCATCTTTTAAAAGGGATTTCAACTGACTCGTAATCTTATTTTTAATGTTTTTCGCAATCAGTTTTAGCTGACGATCATGCTGCAGCATTTCACGTGAAATGTTGAGCGATAAGTCTTCTGAATCAACAAGACCCTTCACAAAGCTGTAGTAGTCTGGAAGAAGGTCCGCGCATTTGTTCATGATTAATACGCCGCTTGAATAAAGTTCTAGGCCTTTTTCATATTCAGGAGAATAGTAATCAAACGGCATTGTTTCTGGAATATATAAGATAGCGTTGTAGCGCACCATTCCATCCACGCTAATGTGAATGTGCTTCAGCGGTTTGTCAAAACCATAGCGCTTTTCTTGATAAAATGCGTCGTAATCCTCATCCGTTAGCTCACTTTTATTTTTACGCCAAATTGGCACCATGCTGTTAATGACTTGTTCTTCCGTTACCTGTTCAAACTCAGAATCGCTGCCTTCTTTTGGTTTGCTCTCAGTAACGTCCATTTTAATTGGGTAGCGAATAAAGTCTGAATACTTTTTAACAATAGCTTTTAAGCGATACTCTTCTAAATACTCATCATACTGATCTTCTTCCGTATTTTCTTTAATCTTTAAGACGATTTCTGTACCAACTTCGGCTTTTTTACAAGGCTCAATCGTATAGCCGTCTGCTCCTTTTGAATTCCAGCGGTAAGCAGTATCGCTTCCAAGTGCTTTTGACGTCACGGTTACTTCATCAGCAACCATAAATGCTGAGTAAAAACCAACGCCAAATTGACCGATAATATCGTGTCCATCTTTTGCTTCATTTTCAGCTTTAAACGCCAAAGAGCCGCTTTTCGCAATTGTGCCAAGGTTGTTTTCCAACTCTTCCTGCGTCATGCCAATACCTGTATCTGTAATGGTAAGCGTACGTTTTTCTTTATCTGCCGTTACTTTAATAAAGTAGCGATCTTTTTCAAATGATAGTGATTCATCTGTTAACGCTTTGTAATAGATTTTATCAATCGCATCACTTGCGTTTGAAATGAGCTCGCGTAAGAAAATTTCTTTTTGAGAATAAATCGAATGAATCATCATGTCGAGCAGTCGTTTTGATTCAGCTTTAAATTCTTTCTTTGTCATAAAAAATCTCCTTCCCGTTGTATGAATATGTAGTGATTAGCACTCTTTTGTCCGGAGTGCTAATCACTATTTAATTATCATATTTTTGATAAATATGTCAATAGATTTTATTGAAAAGAACACCGTAGTTTAAATAAGGATTCTATTATGTAATCTGATATTTCCAATAACATCAAAAACAGCATTTAGGCGTCTAAATGCTGTTTTTGATGTTAAATTGCTTGCTTAATTTGTAAGTTGCGCTCGAGCTTTTTCTTCACGCGCTGCAGGGCATTATCAATTGACTTTACATGCGTCTGTAGCTCGTTAGAAATCTCTAAATAAGATTTCCCCTCTAAGTGAAGGTTTAGTACATTTCGTTCTAATTCGCTTAATAATTCAGAAATTTTCAGCTGCATATCAAGTGATTTTTCACGGTTAATCAGCATCATTTCAGGGTTTGTACGATTTTCTTCTGATAGTAAATCTAAAAGTGTATAGTTTGATTCATCATCCGAAAGCGGCTTGTCCAACGACACGGATGAGTTAAGCGGTCCGTGTTTTTGACGAGTCGCTGTTTTAATAGCTGTTAAGATCTGCCTTGTGATGCAGAGCTCTGCAAAACTTCGGAATGAACTCGTTTTATCTTCTTTAAAATCACGAATGGCTTTATATAAGCCAATCATGCCTTCTTGAATAAGGTCTTCTCGCTCAGCACCAATGAGAAAATAAGGACGTGCTTTTGCTCGTACAAAATTACGATAGCGATTAATCAAGTGATTGAGCGACTCATCATCGCCTGTGTGTGCTAATTCGACTAGTGTCATGTCTTCTAGTATTTCGTAGTTTCTCATCATCTTTAACTCAATGTGAATACTCATTTATATCCCCCCGTTGACCTCTATTGAATGTTGATGTAGATTGCTATTTTCTGCTTTTCTTTCAAGGGTCCATAATGGCAAAGTGACATAAAACGTAGTGTCCGTTTATTAGAATGAATACTGTTTAGTTTGAAAAACCAATGCACATATCAATTAACGGTGACGTCAAACTTATTCCCTTGAATGCCTCTCCCTGGATATTAGTATACAGACTCTTTTTTGAAAACGTTGTCGAAATGTGAAAGTGTTTACAAAAAATTCTAATATATTTATCTGAAAATTTAAACTTTTGTTAGCGAGCTCTGTCGAATCGCCTTATGTAGCTAAAAAACGACTGCTTATAAAGGATTGTTTTGAACCCATCGACAAAAGAGGTTACAGGCATCCCCAGCGTTTTTAACATTCCCTAAAAAAATGCCGAATGTTTCATGAATGTTTCCTTTTTTCTTCATTTCGTCTGACAGTAAATCAGTCCCTTGAAAAAACACATCCATTGTTCCATTTTTTCGTTCCAAAGCAATGCCTTCTAAATACGCTGTGTTCTCGTCTTGCCAGCTGTCTACGTGCAAGTGATTACCCGTGTAGTTTTCATGATTAAAGTAAAAAAGGTTCATCATACATTCTCCTAATCTTCGAAAAAACCAATTTTACACTAGATCGTAAAATTGGTTTTTTATGTTACAAAAAAGTATTAGTTTAAAATCCAATATTCGCTTCATCGTTATTTGACCAAGCATTACGCTGGCCTTTTTTATTATCTGCTTTTAATTCGTTACAAATATCGATGATGTTGACATTATCTTCATAATGTTTTTGAAGAGCAATGCTGTTATACAGCTCATTAAGCTGCGCATATGAAAATTCATTTGTAGCAGAAACAAGCTCTTTAATTTCTTCTGCCGTCAAAAGATCCCTGCTGTTTTTCTTCACAAGATACTGTTCGCGAAGTCTCGGTGTTGGAAGCTTAATTTCATAGGCGCGGTCAAATCGCCCGGAGCGGTTAATAAGCGCGGGATCAATACGTTCTGGATAATTGGTTGTGCCGATTAAGTAAATCCCCTCTTTAGATGTCGCGCCATCAAGAGTATTTAAAAAGACAGAGCGAATTCCTTGAGGCATAGAGTCAATATCTTCAATAACGAGCACCATCGGACTCATTTTTGCAACGGAAGAAAATACTTCTTGAATCGAATAACTGGACGTATACTCAGTAATTTGCCAATAGGCAACGGGAGCTTCAATACTCGTTGCAATCGATTTGACAAGCGTTGTTTTACCGTTTCCAGGCTTTCCATACAATAAGATTCCACGTTTATACGGAATTTGATACGTATGAAAAAACTCTCCGCCGTTTGTGAAAAATTCGTCAATAGAACGATAGATTTGATTTTTGAGCTTATCTTCTAAAAAAACTTCGTCCCGCTTAACAAGCGTTGTAATCTTCTCTTTATGATTTTCAACACCATCTTCTGTATCAATAAAAATGGTCACGTAATCTTTAATATAGTCCCGCTTACGTTTTAACACATAGTCTAAAAAGGATGATAGGCTTTCTTCACTCGATGCCAAAATGTAGTCATACTGAGTCAATTCGTTCCTTTGAAAAGCAGGCATACGCACAAGCGCTAGGTTATGCTTTTCATAATAATAAAGGTGATTGTAGAGCGATGGTTTTAAAATAAGCTCCATTTCTTTGTCTGTATGATTGGAAGAAATAATCCCCATTTCTAAGCAGTCAAAAACGGAAGCGAGTTCCGTAACACTTTCAGGGTGAAGCTCTAGATCTTCTTCAAGTACTTCCCAAATCTCATTAGACGTATCGCTATCAACATATAGTTGGAAATCGTGACCTGTCTTTGTTTTTAAATACTCTTTAATCTTCTGAACAGGAAAAGCGTAGCTGTAGTACTCAGGCGCTTCATCGATTGTCTTAGCTGAAAATTGAACTAAAGCTTGTTTCGTTTTTGTCATGTAGTGTCTCCTTCAGGTTTAATATGTCTAATTATACAACATTTTACATACTTTGACTTCTTTTATGTACATAACGTTAGAACATTTGAAAGAAATAACAGAACAACTATGCGACAGTAAAAACGAAGAAAAAGAGCATTGAAATGGACCATTCTTGAACTAAGTGATTATCAAAAAGACCAGAACCAATCAGATTCTAGTCTTGAAGAGCTTGGGATGGATGAGTTGATTTTATTGAAGGGCATTTATGCGTTAACTAGGCAAGGAGTTACGCCTAGTCGCAAGCGTTTGGTTGAGTTTGCTGAAGCATCCCACACGCCTCTTTCTGAGCAGCAGGTGCGCTATCGTTTAGAGATGTTAGAAGAAAAAGGATTAGTGATGAAGCAAAAAGGACGTGGTGGCACAAAATTAACTCGAAAAGGTTATGTAGCGGCTGAAAAACTTAAGTTATCGCTCTCCTAGCACGGAGTTAATGCGCTGCTTCTGGATTTCTGTGTACATCGTTTTTAATTCGAGCATAGAAAGCTCATATAAATGTCGTCCATCTTTTGCCTTATAGCATCCGTAATTAATGAGCTGGTGTAGTACTCGTTCACGCTGGGTTTCTAGGTGTTGTTCATAGGATTGCATGACCGCTTCCCCTTTCGTTGCTTGTTTTTTCTTTATTGTCATTATCTTATATTTGTAAGCACTCTCTATCTTTACCCGATGTTTGCGATTAAAAACATGAAATAAAAAAGATTGAATAGGTAGAATTCGTGAAAAAAAGATGAAATGCTCTGGAGTAATGTAATGAAAGAACATCTACGCTTAGCTTGGTTCGCTTCGTGGTTTGCTTTTATTGGGCAAGTCCTTGTCTTTTTATGTGTTGCGCTGTTTACAGGAGAATGGCGCTACCTCTTGTGGAGCTTTCTCATTAGCATGACGGCCGGCCGGGTTAACGGGAATAGTAGTAACAAAAAATGCTGCGGAGAAACATGAGGGTAAAAAAGAACGCTAAACAAGCATCCGACATACTCCTTCAGATGCTTGTTTTTGTTTTAGGTTAAAAGAGTCCTATTATTAAATAAACAGCAGTTCCCCATATAAACAAAGCAGATAATTTATTTAGCAGCTTCATAAAACCACCTGTATGGTCAATTTTCCCTATCACCCTTCCAGCAAACGTAAGGCTGATAAACCATAGCCACGATACGGCAATACAAGCTCCCGTAAACAAGGCTTGTTCTGCACCGCTATATTTTAGTGCGCTTGTTCCAATTACACCAATCGTATCTAAAATTGCGTGCGGGTTGAGTAAAGAAACCGATAAAGCGAATAAAGTTTGCTCACGAGTTGTTAATACGTGATAATTCCCATCTGCTTTTGGTACAGACGTCCAAATAGTGTAACCCATATATAGTAGAAATAAGCTACCTCCACTCATTAAAGCAACTCGAATCCACTCAAACTGAAATACAATAGCAGATAATCCAAAGATAGCTAATAAAATTAGCAACGTATCACATACTGCAGCTGTAATCGTTGCCGGTAACGCTCGGACAAATTGCGTTTGCGTAGCTCCTTGAGAGAAAATAAATACGTTTTGCACGCCTAAAGGTAAAATAAGACCTAATGCTAAAAGAACTCCATGAAAAATAGCTTCCATCCATCAACAACCTCCTTTCAATCACTATCCTACTATGATAGATTAAAAAGAAAACAACCAATTGGATGGTTTTTTACCCATCCAATTTAGAGGAGATTGCATGGACTGGAAGCCAAATACAGATTCACACTTAACTCTTCACGACCAAATTATCGATTGGATAAAGGAGAGAATTGAAAAAGGTGACTGGTGCGTAGGAACGAAAATTCCAACACAGCGCCAACTTGCAGCGCAGTTTAATGTAAACCGAAGCACGGTGCAGCTGGCTCTTGATGAACTTCGTGCAGAGGGTTTACTTCAATCTAAAAGAGGCTCTGGAGTATTTGTAAGCAATAGTTCTTGGAACGTTCTTGTAAACAAAACAAATCCGAATTGGCAGCAGTATATTGAAGGAAGCGTTCATGAACCAAACTACCATACCATTCAGCTTATTAACCAATATGAACAAGTTGATCATATTATTCGACTTGGAACAGGTGAATTATCGCCAGATTTACTTCCAACAAAGCAGCTTGAAGAGTCGTTAAAAGAAATTTCGCTCGAATCAAAAGCAATTGGCTATTCATCACCAAGGGGCAGTAAAGCTCTAAGAACAACCTTATGTACATACTTAAAGAAAAAAGGAATTTATACAACGCCTGAAAATATTTTAATTGTTTCTGGGGCCCTTCAAGCACTTCAGCTAATTGCGGTTGGGCTATTAGAAAAAGGATCACTTGTCTTTCAAGAACAATCATCGTATTTGAATTCAGTACATCCTTTTCAGTCTGCAGGCATGCGCGTTATGTCCGTTTTAAGAGGTAAGAACCTACCCGAACATCTACGTAGGCTTAAGAAAAATAAACAGTCATTGTTTTATTGTGTACCTACTTTGCATAATCCGACAGGCTATAGTTGGACTTTAGAGGAGAGAATAGCCTTTTATCAAACGTGCAAAGAACTCCAGATTCCTATCATTGAAGATGACGTCTATCACGAGCTGCTATTTACTTCAGGGATTGAACCTATCAAAGCGCTGGATACGTCCGGACAAGTTTTATACATTGGTAGCGTCTCAAAAACGCTTAGCCCTGGTTTACGAATTGGATGGGTTGTTGCTCCTCCCCCTGTAATTGAACGGCTAGCAGATATAAAAATGCAAACAGATTATGGATCTAGCGCCTTTTCTCAAGAGATTGTGGCGCACTGGCTATCAACAGGGTTATATGAGAATCACTTAGGACAGCTGCGAGAACAGCTAAAAATCCGAGCGGAATTTGTAGAAAAGATTCTCTATCAAAAATTTCAAAGCTTAGCAAACTGGGAAAAACCTGAAGGCGGATTTTTTATATGGCTTAAATTTAAGAAGCCAATCGTTAATAAAGCACTATTTCTTAATTTGCTAAAGCGAAATGTTCTAATTAATCCCGGCTATATTTATGAAACAAGGGATTTATATCATATTCGTCTGTCGTATGCGTACGCGTCATTAGAGGAACTAGAAAAGGGGTTAGATATTTTATTTGAAGTGTGTAGCGAATATTAAAAATGAAGCAAGAGATATTTTATCGAGATTGGGATAAAGGCAGAATGAAGCAGAGTACAAAGCTGTTACTTTTGTTCATTCTGCCTTTAACTTAGAATCTTAATTCTATTTATACTATCAATTTACTATTCCACCTACTTTTATATGTAATTTTATGTTAAAATAATGGTCATATTTTCATTTTTAACGGAGGGTTATTTTGTATGAGTACGTACAATATTGGTGATATTATATTTCAACTCGTGACTTTTGGACTTATTATCTTGTTTATTGCACTTCTAGTATTTTTGTTTCGTTCATTTTTAAAGAGCAGAAAACAGCTTAACCAAATAGAACAACAAGTGAAAGAGCTTACTGAGAAATTAAATAAAGACAAGCACTAATCATAAAACCCCTCTTATTTCCAAAGACAATAAGAGGGGTTTTATGATTAGTGCTTTATTTAGAAGCAAAAATTTGTTTTTGATCCCACTTTCCATATTTGTAATAAACAAATGCGATAATGCTGCTTATTACAAAACTTGTACCCATGCCAAGTCCGATGCCCGTTTCACCTAGCCACTTAGCGAATAAATAAGTGAGTGGATAACGCAGTACCCAAAAAGAAACAATATTTAACACAAGAATCGCAAACATCGCTCCTGATGCTCTTACAACTCCATTTAGAATGAAGTTAATACCAAGAAACGGATAAAAGAAAGCGACAACCTTTAAGTAATGTGTACCAAACGCCACGGCTCCTTCGTCTTCAATAAATAGACGAGTCGCCCACTCTGCTAAGAAAAAGATAACCACAGCTACAAGCATCATTATTGCAAAGTTATATATAACTCCATATAGGCCAATTTGATTCACTCGACTCCACTTTCCTGCACCAATGTTTTGCCCTGCCATACTACTCACAGAGGTTCCAAGCGCCATCGCTGGAAGCATAAGAATACTATCTAAGCGTTGAGCTGCGCCAAATCCTGCAACTGCATCGTTTCCAAAGGATGTAACGACGCTCATAATTGCCATAACACCAGCTGAAATAACCGTCATTTGTAAACCTGACGGAATACCAAGCTTGAAAATAAGCACTGTTTCTTCCCTCTTTGGCAGAGCAGGACGTGAAAACGGTACAAACTTCTTTTTAAGAATATAAATGATGCCGTAAATGAATGCAAAGCCCTGAGATAAAACAGTTGCATACGCAGCTCCTGCAATACCTAAATCAAACGTCCAGATAAAGATTGGATCAAGCACAGCATTTAAAATAACCGAGATAAACACAAACCGCAGCGGGGTTTTACTATCTCCTACTGCTCGTAGTACAGTACCGATAAAGTTGTACCCGAACAAAAATAAAATTCCGACAAAGTTAATTTGTAAGTATGTTGTAGCGTCGACAAGCATTGTTTCAGGAGTGCCCAGTAACTTCAAGATTGTCTCTGAGCTTAAAAAGCCAATGACGCCAAGTAAGATTGCTAAAGCCGATAATATCACAACAAACGCATTTAAATAACGAGATAGCCCTTCTTTATCATCGTTTCCTTTTTGCTGAGATAAAATCGTTAAGCTGGCATTATTAATTCCAATAATAAATGATAAGATCGTAAAAATAACGGTACCTGAAACCGCAATAGCTCCTAAAGCATCTGATCCTAACAAATTACCAACCCATAGACTATCTATGAACTGATAAGACACCTGAAGCAAGTTCGTTAGTAGAACTGGCGTTGAAAAGAAAATGAGCTGCTTTAAGATTGAGCCTTCAGTAAAATTGTATTGCTTCATATAACTAAAACTCCTTTAGTGACGTCAACCCACCTCTTATGTTCTCTCATGTGAAGTACCCTTTCTTTTTAACTATAAAACTTATTGAACTACGAACAACAAGAAAAGTCAAAGCGTATCAACACCTTGACTTTTCTTGTTAGTTCATCCTTTATTCGTATACACGTTGCGAAGCTGATAGCCACATTGCGAGCAATGATAAATGACGTTTTGATTGGACTGTGCGGTTAACACAGATCCTAATTCGCTTGCAGACTGACATTTTGGACAGATTACAACCGGTTGCTTCATCATCTACACCTCCATTCTTATAATGGAGTGAGGAGAGAGATTTCATACGGTTAATATATATAGTCTTTTGCTAAATCAGACTGAATAACATCCTTATAAGCTAAGCCGTGATCGCTTAATAGCGCTTTTATTTTTTGAACAAAAGCAGGAGAACTCTTGGGTGATACGTATATCTCTGTAAGTAAATGAGCAAGGTCACAGCGTACAAGATTTCCGTGCAGATGCGAAAATGCAAAAGATCTTTCTTTTAAAGCGTCCATACGCGCTTGCCATTCGCTAGCATAGATTTCTTCTTTAATAAATAGCTGTTGGCTCTTCCATGCATCAATGCGACTTGCGATAATAAGCAACCGCAGTTCGTTTTCATAGCTGTACGATTTTCGCTTATAAAAAAGCGTATCAAAGATATTTTCACTCACTTGCTTTTTAGCAAAATCAATGTACTGAACTTTACGCGCAAAAACTTTATAGCGTAAATCCTTAATACTTCCTAATAATCGGTCGTATGTCGTGCGAATGGCGATGCCATCTTGAGATTTCAAAAACAAATCCCACATCCCTGCTGACTCATGCTCATTTATATGCCAAGAGGACAATGCAGAAAATTCATAGACCTTTTCAAGATAGCTTTTTAAATCTTCAGTGGTTGCAAACATAGATTTATCAACATCGCGCATATTCCACATCATGTAATTCGTAGAAAGAGGATCTAGAAACGCAGTGGGCTTTGTGAAAAATAGTGATTTTGTAGATAGCAAGGACTCAAAATGATCTGCGTTCATATAGCGCCAAACAGTTGGATTGTCGTTAATCTTGTACTGCTCATCATAATAGTCATAGCTTGATTCAAAGCCCATCGCATGGTGCGCGGCTTTGTCTTTATAACCTAGATCCATTCATTTCACCTGCTTTACTATAATCATCGATATTTACATTATAGCACCATATCAGGATATTTTTTCAAAATCAAACAAAATTATAGGTGTCTTGACATAATAACATAGTCAACGCCGCCCTTTTGAAACGTATCATTAGAAGGCGTTAAACCAAATCTTTTATAGTAGGTGGTCTTGTTCTTTCTGGCGTTGCACCAAATTATTTTTGTATTCATCTCTTTCGCTTCATTTATGACGTAATTTAGTAAAGTCGTACCGTAGCCTTTTCCTTGACGACTTGTATCAGTTGCAAATTTACGAAACTGAGCTGTATCACCTTGGACAAAGAGTGAAATTACTGAACAAAGCTCATTATGATCAAATAGCCCGTAATGAATTCCTTCATGATCGTTGTCTATTTTCACATACTCAATATTCTTATCCGGCCACATTACGCTTTGCCTAAGTTGCCACGTGTCTTCTTTTGAAATTTGACGAACATTCAATTGGTTCCCATCCTTTCTTGATGAAAAAAAGTGCTTATAAAAGCACTTTTTACACAACATATTTTAGGTATTTACTTTCCATTTTAGTCAATACGTATACTACTCTTTTACCTTAGTAAGCTATGTTCGTTTTAACAACTAGGAATGAATGAAATGATAACTTGCTTTTTCAAGCGTTTCTTTAAACATCTTTAAGTCTTCTGTTGTATAGATAGGCTGTTGTTTTAACTGTTCAGTGAAAAAGACAGATAGGTCATCTTTAGTAGAAAAGCAAAGTGAATGGTTTTGTGAGTAGTTTTTTACACTCGTATTATAATCACCGTTAAAATAAACGATTGGTGTTACTACAGGTATATCGCGACGTAATTTTTGCAAGTAAGACTTTAAGCTAGCCGCGTGTTGCTGGACTTCTTTTCCAGGATGAGGCTTACTCATTACTTTAATCTCACCTTCACTTGTTTTCGTAAATACAAAGGTTTGCTCTTCGGTTCGTGCTACCCGAGTGGATAGTGAATCGACTAAAAATGACAGCTCATGAATCTGGTCTTTTCGAATACCATAAAGAATATCTCCGCTCCAGTTCTTCACTTCAATCAAATAAATACCAGTTTTCATTAAAACAACGTGGTCAATTTGTCGAATAAATAGCTGTTCGTTCATGTAATAAGGCATAAAAACGTTTCCCATAATAATCATGTCATCAGCTGTAATTTTATTTTTATGAATTAAGTTTGTTTGTAATGTCGTTAACGTTTTATGAATAACAATTTCACCTTTATTTTTCGAAAAAGCTTCCAAGCTTTTTATATACTTTGTCGATTTAATTAGCTGAGCCGTATGTTTTTCTCGTAAATCTCTGATAATATTTTTGTAGTGCTCTTCTTTCTCTGTTAAATCAGCTTGTTTCTTCTGTTTGTATTCTTCTTCACAAGCAGCGATGGAAACAGCCGCTTCCTTTTGTGCTAGCTCCAGCTGGGTAACATACTTCTCTTCGACTTGTACATTTCGGCGATAAAGGTAAATACAAGTCGTTATTAACCCTAGAATTAAGATTGTGCCAATAATATAAACAATGTACATACCTCTCCTCCTTATGTCTATTATAGAATTTTTTTCCGTCTATAAAAAGAGATTCAAAAAAATGAACCTAAACACCTACTCTAAAGCGCTATTATAAGCGAAAAAGAGCTTAAAGATAAGCCCTTTTTCTACTTTTTTATGAAGGAATCCTAATTTGTTGACCAATTTGAAGTGCAGATGGGTCAATACCTGGGTTCGCTGCTTGGATTTGTTGAACTGTTACGCTATACATCCTTGCGATTTTATACAGCGTATCTCCTGCTTTTACTATATATGTGCGCACAGGAACATAGATTTTCTGGCCAATCTGTAGAGTAGTTGGATTAACGCCAGGATTCGCATTTCTCAGCGCTTCAACGGTAATGTTATACATATTCGCAATTTTATAAAACGTATCTCCTGCTTGGATGGTATAAACCGTTGATTGGCGAACAGGTAAATTTAAATACACCGCAATCCCTCTTGCGTATGCATTTGCCATCGCTTGTAAGAAAGCTTCATTTTTTAAAAGATTTGCATCCTTCGTTGTGTCAATAAACGCAATTTCAGTTAAAACAGCTGGCATATTCGTTAAGCGTAAAACCGCAAAGTTTGCTGCTTTTTTGCCTCGATTTGTATGGTTGTAAGCTGCTAGTACAGGAATGACCTGTTCGTGCACGCGATTGCGATAGTTTACGGTTGCTGAGCTGACGGATCCATTGTAAATATAATCCTCATAGCCTGTACCACCACCAGCGTTTACGTGAATAGACATGAATACATCAGCTCCCCAAGCATTTGCTTTAGAAGCGCGTTCTGACAAACTTAAAAACGTATCCGTTGTGCGCGTTGTTTGAAGTGTAAAACCAGTATAGTTTGTATTCAAAAAACTAATCATGTATTGCTGAAGCTTTAAAACAAGATTTTTTTCTAATAAGCCATTACCGACTGCACCTGAGTCCTTGCCGCCATGGCCGGCATCAAGATAAATCTTTTTCATATGACTTGTCTCTCCCTTCTCTATTAGCTTATGAAAGATGGGAGGTTTGGTAACGGATACAAGCCTATAAACTATTCTTTTCTATACATATTTACGGCATCTATCTTGATTGTTTGATTGATGCAGAACTTTTCTTCGTGACTCCAGTATTTTTACCTACAATGACTGCTATTACTACAACCACAGCCGTTACAATTGTAAAGAATGTAATAGATTCGTTCAAAAAGAGCGCTGCAAAAACAATCATCCAATAGGGCCAAGTCTGCATAGTGTAATTGTCCAAAACCGAGGTGCATGGCATAGATAATGACTGATAAAGAGCCGATTAAGCTTGAAATCCAAAACGTAAGCGAAGGAGCTTCATTTGCTCTAATGATCGCAAAGCCTGCTGTGGCTAAGGGTAAAAGTGTTAATTCTACAGCTCCGTGAGATACAGGTAGAGTTTTCATTGCCCAGCTCGTAAGTAAAGGAAACGCCAAAACAGTACCAAGCGATAGATCTATATAAAGAAGAACTATTTACTTATTCTGAACAGCAAGGTCTTTATTCACTACGAGTTCAGCTTGTGAACTATTTGCAAACTCTACAGGTTTTTACCAATCCAGACAAATTATTTATTGTATCCGGCTCTCAGCAAGCTCTTAATCTATTAGTCTCAATGCCTTTCCCAAATGGAAAAAGCAATATTCTCATTGAGCAGCCCACGTATTTTGGCTTTATTGAATCCGCTACCCTGCATCAAGCTACTACTTTTGGTATTGAGCTAGCCATGGAAGGAATTGACCTTGAGCGTCTAGAGTATATATTTCGAAACAATGATATTAAATTTTTCTATATTGTACCGAGATTTCAAAATCCCCTTGGACATAGCTATACTAATGTAGTAGAAAATATCGTGTTACGCCTCAAAACTTTTTGCGGTTTTAAAACAAAAAAAGAGCTCATCTTTAAAATATAAAGGCGATGAACTCTTTTTTATTTTAAATTAACTTTACGATCCAGTATACACACTGTCACACGTATTCGGCTGCGGCTCGTAGTAGCAGTGGTTTTTATATTGACCTGCAAATGGCTGGCCGTACCAAGTTGGAGGACACGGACCGTATGGGTTAAAATACCAAAGCGCATATTTTGCAGGATACTCACGCCAAAAATCAAGCGTTTTCTTGGCTAATCTTTTCTCTGTACTTCTTGCTCGTTGATAAAAAGCATTCCCTTTTTGAACAGCTTCAAAGGAATAGTTACCTCCTTGCACTTGATAAATAACCTGCGGAATTGTTCGTAGACCTTTAAAGTCAAGGCAATTCGCTTTTACTCGGTTTACAATGACATTTCCAACGTATAACATTCCTTGCTGTCCTTCACCTTCTGCTTCCGCTCGCATCATTCTAGCCATTAACGCAACATCTGAATCCTTATATTGAACTCTTGGCATAATCTCACCTCAACCTATAGTATGAAAAGTTGCCAAAATTGATGTTAGTGGACAGGAAAATTGATTTTTTTACAAAAATCCACCGTCAGAGTGAATAATTTGTCCGGTAATCCATGCGGCTTCATCACTAGCTAAGAAGGCAATCAACTTGGCTGCATCAGGTTTAGATAAGTCAAGCTTCATCGCTTCGCACCTTACTCCAAGCTGCTTAATTTCTGTTAATAAGGCTTCAGACCAACTCGTATCTTCGCCTTTAAAATAGTCCATTTGTTGGTCATAAGGAGACCAGTGAGTAAAGAAGATAGGTAAAGGAAGTAAATATCTTTTATTATCTTACACGTCAAGTGCTCCTTCACGAAGTGCTTTGCCTAAAAACGGACTGACTTCCCCTACGCTGTATAGGTGAAAGTCGTGCATAGCTCTTGTGCAAGCCGTATAAAACGTCCGGCGTAAACTTTCTTCGCCGTATACGTTCTTTGATGCGTTGTAGATGATAACCGCATCAAATTCAATTCCTTTTGATAAGTATGTGGGAACAACTACTACTCCTTGCTCATACTCAAGAGCGTTGCTTTTTAATAGCTTAAGCTCCTTAATATTAGCTAACGCTTCGTAGGCAGATGCGCTTTCTTCTGCAGACTTACAGATAATTGCAATACTGTTGTAGCCCTCGCTCTTGAACTCATCAACCTTGGAGGCAATTGCTTGATGGAGCTCATCATAATCTGACAGCTGTGTAAGAGCAGGTCGTTTACCTTCGCGCTCAAATGGAACGATTGTTTCTCCATTCGGCACAAGCCTTCTCGCCAGCTCAATGATTGGTTTTGTCGATCGATAGCTTCTTGTAATGTTAATCAGTTCCGTTTGCTCTTCACCATAAAGGTTCGTTAATAGTTTAAAGTCGGCATTTTCACTTGCATGAGCAAAAATAGCTTGGTTGAAATCACCAAGTACTGTCATTCGTGCAGCTGGAAATAAACGTTTTAAAAACTCAAACTGAAACGGCGAATAGTCCTGCGCTTCATCAATGACGATATGCTTAATAGCGCTGTTTATTTGAAACCCTTCAATGATTTCTTTTAGAAGTAAAAACGGCGTAGCGTCTTCATAAAAAAGCTTATCTTTCTCTAACGTATCGACCGTGATGTCACAAATGTCAGGCCAATTAGCAGGCGCCTTGTCTTTTAAGTGTTTCGTTATTTCAAGAGAATTCGTGAACAGCTGTTTGTATATTCCGATAAAATCAATAAACTGCAGCGCTTTAATTTTGCTTCGCAGCGGCTTTAGCTTTTGACGCACAATCAGCCTTGCAAGCGCTTGTGGTTCCATATCGTAATCAGCGGTGTCTTCTCTTTTAAATCCGCGTTTTTTAGCTAAATACGCATGTGCTTTATGATAATCTTCATTGCTTAAAAGCTCGATTTCGTCTTGAACCCAAGGCTTTTTGCTTTCGGTTTTTTGAAAGTCAGTTAGCCGCTTCAATAACCTATCTCTTAACTTTTCAAGTCGATTATGAAAGCGGAGAGATGTATCAAAATTGTAAAATCGTTCTACCATTTCTTCTGCTGTTACAACTGCTTTCCCTCTAAACACAACGTCGTTAAATAGCATCCCTTCTGATTCAAGCGATTTTCTGTAGGCTTGAACAGCTTCGAAAAAGCGTGTAGATGCTTTGAAGCGTATGCTTGCGAGCCTCGATTGATAGAAAGATGTCTTTTTAGCTGTTAAAACATATTCTAACTGTTCATACGGCGTTTCTACTTGAAATGCTTTACTTAAGCGGTGGTCTAAATACTCTTGAAACGTCACTTGCTGCATATTTTCTTCTCCAAGCTCTGGTAGTACGTTTGAAACATAGCTACTGAACATAGAGTTAGGTGAAAACAGAATAATTTGATCCGCATTGATGTGGTCTCGGTATTTATACAATAAATACGCAATTCGCTGCAGAGCTGCCGAGGTTTTTCCGCTTCCAGCTGCCCCGTGAACAATCAATAATCGTCCTTTATCGTGGCGAATGATTTTATTTTGTTCTTTTTGAATTGTCGCAACGATACTATGCATTTGCTTATCTGTACCTTTACCTAAAACCTGCTGTAAGATTTCATCTCCAATCGTCAAACTTGTATCAAACATGGACTGAATCACCCCGTTACGAATAAGGTACTGCCATTTCTTTTCAAGCACACCTTGAATCATGCCACCAGGCGTCATATAATGAGCCGGCCCAGGCTGATAATCATAATAGACGCTGGAAACAGGCGCTCGCCAATCGTAAACCAAAAAATCATCTCCGGTTTGGTCATTAAGAGCAGCAATTCCAATATAAATGCTTTCAGGAGCTGAATCTCCTTCTTCTGTAAAATCAATACGACCGAAATAAGGAAGTTCTTTCATCCGATGCAACGTGGATAATCGCTTAGAGGAATGTTTATGTGTACTTTGAGTTACTGATAGCGCCTGAGCTTCCTGACGTAACCCAATAATCGTTTCAAGGTAATCATCAAACGTATCCGTATTTACCTTAACCTCATCCCAAAAGTGCTTGCGAATATGAATGACTTCTTCTTTACGCTTTGTCGTCTCTTCTTCTAGCTTATTTATTTCTTCATTAATTCTTTCCGTAACGTCGTCTACGCGCTTTTGTTCCTGCTGAAGTTCCGAACCCATCGCAAACACCCCTTAAAAAATAGTTGACTAGCGCATCATTTCTATATTATAATTATAGTAGGGAAAATTATAATCGATAATAAATATAGATACGCATCTATACTAATTTATCATGAAATTGTTTTGTTTTCAAGATGTTCAGCAGAAATATAAATCCAAGGATGAGGGTATTGTATACCTTCATCCTTTTTTAATGCTTTTTTGAGATAAGCAGAAGCCGTGGTTATGAAGAAGCTATGCTATCATTCTTGATTGGAGTTGGTGCAATTCCGCACCTCTACGGTAAATTGTTAGTTGTTGGAATCTCTTCTTCGGCTGTTTGTTTATTTGTGATAAAATTCACCAAATGTATATAATGATAATCTAGTAAGCTTACGGTAGAAAGGAGAAACTAGATGAAGTTCGTTCTCATATTCGGCCCACAGGCGGTTGGGAAAATGACGGTAGGACAAGAGTTAGAGAAAAGTACGGGACTGAAGCTGTTTCATAACCATATGACTATTGAGCTTCTTGCTCCTTTGTTTCAATTCAACGAAGAAATGTGGAGATTAGTGGATTTGTTCCGTAAAGAAATCTTTGAAGCTGTTGCAAAAAGTGACGCAGAAGGTATAATTTTCACTTATGTATGGGTGTTTGATATGCAAAGCGATTGGGATTTTGTTAAAGAAGTATGCGACATTTTTGAATCAAAATGCGGTACGATATATTTTGTGGAGCTAGAAGCGGATCTCAACGAAAGAATTGACCGAAACAAAACGTCAAATAGACTGCAGCATAAGCCAACAAAAAGAAACGTAGAATGTGTGTATATGTTAATTGTTCCTTAGTTAGCATTCCCTCTAACTTTTTAAAAATGAGCGGAATTAATCTTTCACTTTCAATTACTAACGTATGTCTTTCTTGTTCTACACTTGAAACAATATACGACACTAGATTGTCCAAGTAATTTCTTTTATCGTTAATATTATAATAAATATGAACGCTTTCGTTGTTCTCTATTAATTTAGAAAATTGATTTTTCAATTGTGTAGGCTCCCTTATATAAGATCAACCCACATTTTAAGATTCTTAAAATAGTAAATTGTCTATTCGTTAGAGTCATTCTACGCTTTGAATGCTTGTCTGTAAAGCTATACTATCCCCCCTTCAAGCTAAGTTAACTGCTGTTAGCAAAATACTCCTTGTGAGCATATATACACTAAAAAAGGTATTTTTCTCTATATTAATATGTTAGGATAAACAAACACAAAGCAGTCTATTTTAAATTTAATAAAGTGAAAACTGCATGCACAATAATTTAAGAGCAGAAAAATCCAGGGCTTTTTTCTTTATAAGATAATAACGACTTTACTGTTTACAACATGAAAGATCGATGATGGCCATCACTTGTATAAGGAGATAATAACCGATGCATAGAAATCACAAATTATATCATTTTTTAGTTGAACGCACATGGTCTTTGACTGAAAACTGGTATGAATCATTAGACAAAGAAAATTCATTAGGTGTATATGCTTCAAATGATCCACTCGTAATTGATAAAGTAAAACAGCAAAACCATGAATTTCATGTTCGATTTTGTAAAGTCTTTGATAATAACGAGTCAAGTGAACAGTTTTCCATTCACTTCGATGAATGGATTAATTCAATTTCAAAAGATGAAGAACATTTAAACACGCCAATCGACGTCATTTTACATGAGTTTTTCGTTACGCAAAATCAGTATTTGGACCTAATTGAAGAATTTATTCGGACAAGTAGTGAAACGTATTCACAAGAAACAATCAATAGGTGGAATCGTGTTGTGATTAAAAACTTTAATTACGTCATGATTGTATTCACTAGAGAATACCATGCGCATTCTCAGCTACGATTGAAGGCTCAGCAAGAACTGATTATAGAACTGAGCTCACCTATCATCTCATTAAGTTCAAGCTTAGCCCTACTTCCTATTGTAGGTGAGATTGACACAGACCGCGCTAGGTTTATTCTTGAGAACACTTTAAATCAATGTGTAGATAAGGGGATTCGTCACCTTTTGCTTGATTTATCCGGAGTAGTCATTATTGATACAATGGTGGCTCATCAAATCTTTCAATTAATTGAATCATTAAGCTTAATAGGTGTAAAAGCTACACTATCAGGTATTCGACCTGAAATTGCACAAACTGCTATTCAAATCGGGATTGATTTCAGTAAAATCTCAATTGTCTCTAGCCTTGAACAAGCAATTGCGACATCTAAAACCTATTAATCTATAAGTTTTTGTTAATACTGTACTTGTCCAGAAAAGATTCCTTTCGAGGTAAATCTTTTCTGGACGAAGTTATTTCAAATTAGGACTAAAGGTTTTCAATTTGTTTCAGCTCTATCCCGTTTGAACCACCTTCTCTTTTATAATGTTGAGCTAAAGCAGCGTCCATCATTTGTCTTTTAGAACTAGACATTTATTTGCTCCTCTTATTGGGTGATAATTAAGATAAAGAAATTTGATTAGCGTAACCTATGTATTATTCATCTCATATCCAGGTAATCACCGCAATTATCTGTTTTTAGCTATGTGTAATACAGGCTTCATAAAGCTTAAAGGTATTTAATTAAATGGTGTCCATGAAACTATGCTAACTCCAAGGAAGCCCCAGAACGATTAAATTAGTTCTGGAGCTTCTTTACTATACCGGATAGTGAAAATAATAAACCGTTCTTTAGATAGGCGCTTGCTCTATGTCTATTGTTTTCAGTTCTAATAACTCCTTTAAGAATGTAATTGTTTTTTTAGTATCTTCATTTCCTTCTTTTGTACCATGCTCTTTATGTTCATTAAGAGATTGAAGAATTGCTTCTCTATAAGCATTTGTTTTAATTAACCAGTCACTTAAGAGATGTTTGGTTGCTTTAAATTCCTCTTCATTTTTAACACCAAATAAACTTTGCATCTCTGGTTCCTCTAACTTGATTGACTGAAAGTTTTCACTCATAACAAGGCAGAAATAATTTTGTTGAAGGTCATAATATTTATGTTCTTCTAATAAAAAATAATCAATTTCAAATTTAACCCCATAATATGGCTTAGATGTAGTTGGAATATGAATCCCTTTAATCGTGATATTCTCTACTGAATCTATATATAGTTCCAAACCACGGGCAGTCTTAATTACTTTACTACTTAATAAATCCATACTAATTAACCCCTTAGTCGTATTAATATCCTTATAATGAGAAGGAACGTTAACAATTCTTAAACAGCTAACGTTCCTTCCATTAAATAAATCGTTTTAGGTAGAGAAATTAGCTCTTAACAGCGTTTTTCCAATCAGCTGCAAACTTTTCAATTCCCTGCTCAGTTAAAGGATGTTTCACTAGTTGTTCAATGACAGCATAAGGAATTGTTGCAATATGAGCTCCAGCAAGCGCTACACGCGTCACATGATCTGGATGTCTGACAGAAGCCGCAATAATTTGCGAATCAATGTTTTGTACGCGGAACAGCTCTGCAATTTTTGATACAAGGTGGACACCGTCTTCTGAAATATCATCTAAACGTCCTAAGAATGGAGATACATAAGTAGCACCTGCACGCGCTGCTAGAAGTGCCTGGTTCACGGTAAAGATGAGTGTTACATTTGTTTTCACGCCTTTTTTGAAAGGTAACGTGTTGCTTCCAGGCCAGGGATTGTCATTGGAAGTTTGATTGTAATATTTTTATCTCCGCCGTTAATTTTAATTAATTCTTCTGCCTGTGCAATCATTTCTTCTGCAGTTTCAGCATCCGGTGTTACTTCTGCTGAAACTGATTCTACTTCAGGTACTATTTTTAGAATTTCTTCAATGCGATCTTCGAACTTTACGCCTTCTTTTGCCACTAAAGATGGGTTTGTTGTCACACCGGATAAAACGCCTACTTTATATGCTTTTTTAATATCTTCAATGTTTGCTGTATCAATAAAAAATTTCATAGTTGTATTCCTCCATCAAATCTTTTTTAGCTACAAGACAATAGAGCATAAGCTTGTTTACTTTCTTTTCCCTAATATCTCAATACATTTTTAGTAAGTTGAACAACGTTTTCTGTGGTAAATTCAAATGATTGACCTCTGATCTAACGCTCGAAACATGTCACTAGATATTATTTTCTCCTATGGTCCTTATCATTCCCATCCCAGGGAGATTCTTATTTCAAATAATAGACGCTTTTTTAAAGGTCTCACCCTTCTAAAGTTGGAAAGTGATCCTTATCTAACCACCATTTAAATCCGTTTGCACTCAGTAAACGATTCGCCTCCTCAGGCCCATAAGAACCTGATTTATAAGAATAAAGAGGTAAAAGGTTTTCAGCAAAAGCTTCTAAGATTGGCTGTACCCATTTCCAAGACATCTCCACCTCATCCCAGTGAGCAAAGAAAGTAGGATCTCCACAGAAAGCATCAAAGATTAACCGTTCATAGGCTTCAGGTACGTCCTTTTGATCCAATGAAAAGTTTACTCTTACAGGTTCAATTTCTCCGTTATTTAATGGATTTTTACTGTTAAGTTGTATGGAGACCTGTTCATGTGGATTAATTTCAATAATTAGCAAATTAGGAGCCAGGTTTCTTTTTTCAGTAATATGCAAATATTTTAACGAGTTTTTAAATTCAATCACAATGCGAGTAGACTTATTTTTCATTCTTTTTCCTGTGCGAATATAAAAAGGGACTTCAGTCCAAAATGGATTATCAATCCACAATCTAGCAGCTACAAATGTATCAGTTTGTGAAGACGTGTCAATACCAGGTTCTTCTTTATATCCAACTACAGACTGTTCTTGAACTTCTCCAGCACTATACTGACCGCGAATAACGTGCATACCTACTTCCTCTTTCTTTATGAGGCGAAGTGATTCCATTACTTTTTTCTTTTCATTACGAATCTCTTCTGAATTAATTCTTTTTGGTAGGTGCATAGCCGTCATCATTACGAGTTGCAACATATGATTTTGAACCATATCTCGAATTGCACCTGCTTGGTCATAATAACCAGCTCTTTCTTCTACCCCTACCGTTTCACTTGCCGTAATTTGGACATTAGCAATGTGTTCGTTATTCCATAGTGATTGAAGTATAGGATTTGCAAATTCTAAAGCTTCTAAGTTTTGAACCATAGATTTTCCAAGATAGTGATCAATACGGTAAATTTCATCTTCTTTAAATGCTTGACTTAATTTTAGGTTTAAATCTTGCGCAGATTTTAAATCATGTCCAAATGGCTTTTCGATTATCAGGCGCTTCCAACCTTTTGTAGAACCTAGCCCGCTCTCTTTAATGTTTAATGCGATAGAATCAAAAAAATCTGGTGCTACTGATAGGTAAAATATTCGATTTTCTGGAATTCCTAATTCTTTTTCACGTTGTTGAACATGATTTAATACATCTTTATAATCTTCTGGTGCTGTTGCATCCAAGCTAATATAACTGAAATAACCTATAAAATCTTCCATGCTTGAACGATTGTCTACCTTTCGTCGAGAAAAAGTTTTCACTGACTCTCTTACTAGGTTTTGAAAATCCGTATCAGACATCTCTTCTCTACCCGATCCAACAATAGAAATTGGCTGAGGCATTTTCTTATTTAAAAATAAATTATATAACGCGGGTATTATTTTTCTTTTAGCTAAATCTCCTGTAGCTCCAAATAAAACAAAAGTCATTGAGTCCATTGCCAATACTCCTTTTATTATGTAAAGTTCCTCTTGTATAACAAAGTAATTCATATACACTAAATAATTATCTAGACATTAATCATCTGTATTATAAGGACATATTATTCATTGACATCAGCTTATATAGATAATGGTCATCAATTTGAGACGTTTACATATTATATTTTTTACGGTGTGGGATATTATGAACAGAAAATCACTAAATATACGTTGTTTGAAAGTGCGCGAAGAATGCTTTTTTTACATAACACACATAATAGAGTATGTTAGATATAAAAAAAGGAAATAACCATCTATAAATTGAAACAGAATCAGCTTTATAACATGACTAATTATCATGTCTAAAAAGCTATTGAGAAAAAAACAAAAAAATAAAGCCTCAAAGAAGCTTTATTTCACCTTTGAAAAGTTATAAAAATAACGAAGTAATCCAAGATTCATCGGATGTTTTAAGAGATTTGAGGACTTGTTCTGCAACTTGTGTATAATCTTCATCTGTTAGAGCGTTTTCGTAACTAAACCATCTTCCGTTTTCTTTTACAGAGTTTGCTTCCAACCTAAAACGTTCATCTTAAAACGTTATAAAGAGAGAGAAACAAATGAATATTATATGCATTACTAGTTTGCATAAACACTCTTAACAGAATTCGCTTTTCGTATACAAACCACATTAAAAAGAGTTTGGGACATAATAAAATGATGCCTCGACGAACACTAGCTGTTCCCATCTCTTTGGTTTGTCTCAACACGTTCGTTCCATTGCGCTACGGGATCTCCGTTTTCCCTCTCTTTCCCGCAGGAGTCGAGTGTCCTACGCTCCATTCCACCTTGTTTCCAACATTGTTTTCACAATCAACCAAAAAACCTGAACGATTAAAAGTTATGAACTCTCAATCGTTCAGGTATAGTAAGGACTGAACTACTTATGTCTCAGTCTCCTTTTTCTTATTTACAGCACGTTAATAGCGAAGAATTACTTCTGAGACAATGACATAAGTGGCCCAAGAGATTGTAATTACCAGAGCAGCGAGTAGTAAAAGCTTATATTTGTTGTTCAAGTAACAGTCCCCCTTATTAATGAAATCCACATAAAAAAACCCTTCCCCATGAGAAGAAAGGTTTCGATTTTTAATCTGCTTTCTTAATAGTTAACACTTCGGTTGCTGTAGGAACGAATCGAAACGGTGTACTAATTATTTTTACAGATAAATTCTCGTCGCTTAAAGTTTCTATTAGCTCATTTAAAAAAGGAAACCTCTCTCCTTTAAAGTTTACTAGAGGATAAATCCTTATTTCTCCACCCTTTTTAGTGACTCGAATTAGCTCATGAATGGCTTGCAAATGAAAGTTAAAATCAAATTGCTCTTCATATAAAAATAAAAAATGATTACATAAAACTAGAGAAAAAGTTTCATTGTTAAAGGGTAGATTCGGTAAGGCTCCACATACAAATCGTTTATTGACTTCTTTTTCTTGATAATGGGTTAGAAAAACATCAAAAGATTGTTTTCTAATCTGTATATGCTCCGCTAAGCTTCCATAAGATTCCCAAGAGAAGTTTGAACGACTTCTCTCTAGCTTATCACTTGCCTCTTGCATTTCCTTTTGACCTTTACACATCATGTCTTCAAATTCTAAGTTATACAGCGGATCAACAGCAAAAGCATCATAGCTCTGTTCGTTGGCGCTGGCACTAAAAGAAGAAGCACCCGCTGCAACATCTAGAATTGGCCCTTTTCTTAACAGATTATCATCTAACACAAACATTTTTTCGTACTCTTCGTAGGATCTGCACGTCATAGCAACTCCTACCTGTTCATAGAACGTTTCTTTACTCATCTCGTCTCATCTCTCCTCAGCTAATATAGCAAAATATTACAGTGTTAATTTTATCCTTTATCTTTAGTGTTTTCAAGATTAAAAGACTTCAAACCCATCTAGACACCAAACCGCAACCTCATCACCAGGCGCAGCTACCACAAGCCAGTCGCCGCTCATCCATTCTTCTTCAAGCTGCCAGCATTCATAATTAGGGTCGTGGCCGTTCACAAACAGTACTTTGTTAGATTCTAAGTGAATAATAAGATGTGGCGATTGATTCCCTAATTCAACTTTCACTACCTTTTCCCTACGCATGCTCCAAATATGCTGAAACTGTTCTTTCTCTGTTAAGTTAGGCACTTCCTCCTCGCACGATGGATAATCAGTTGGTTTGGGGTATAAATTCCAGGTAGTTTCAATTGATAAAACAAAGTCACTGTCTTCCTTGCGGCTATAGTTACTAAAGTTCAGTATAGTTGTTCCACTGTGAGGCCCAAACTTCACACCATCTACTTGGCTACCAATCAACAAATACTTTAGTACTTTTTCGGCTAAAAGCCGGTCTTCTCTTTTCATATGTCATTCTCCTTTTATTGATTGAGTCGTTCGTTTTTATAACTAGGGCGCACCGCTTCTGGAATTCTACTAAACACGTGATCAGGAATTCCAGGCATATCTTTGAGGTATCGTTTAGTAGCAGATATATCGTGTAAAAACTCCCAGTATGCGATGAAAAAGTGATGTTCCCGCTCATAAATAAATTCCATCCAGCCTTCTAATTGATGTTCATCTTGCTCATTAAATAAGTTAATACCTGAAAAGTTTTCCACTGTTCCGTCTAAGTACTCTTCGTCATGCCCTTCAATACAACTTTCCGACCAGTCAAACTTAAATTTCTCTCCATTAATACCATAAAATTTTAAATCTTCAAGGAGCTGCTGCTCAACTAGCTCCTTTAACTTTGGTCCTAAAATATCTGCATGTCCTAACTCTTTATAATTTGGCTTCATTGTCTCCTCCATTAGAAAATGCCCCTTTTGTTAGGGGCATTTCATTTATGCTTCTTTACTTTCATTTGTCCACCAGTCGTTAACACCGCTTGCTTTTTCACCATGCAGCAAAACCGTTTCTCCGAGCTCTGGAATAAGTAAGTTCACGCCTTCTTCTTTTGCTTTTTGAATCGCTCGTTCTATTGGATCTGTCCAGCTGTGATACGCAAGTGTAAAGGCTCCCCAGTGAATGAGCATCATCGTTTCACCTTTTACATCAAGATGTGCTTGCACCGACTCTTCTGGTCTCATGTGAACCCACGACCAGCGCGCATCATACTGTCCGCCTTCCATCAGCGTTAAGGTAAACGGACCGTATTTATCTCCTACTTCTTTAAAATGAGCATCGTATCCACCGTCCCCGCTTGTATAAAAGCGCGTGTTTTCACCAAGGATAACCCAGCCACCCCAAAGTGTGGAATCACGGTTCAATACGCCTCTTCCAGAGAAATGCTTAGAAGGAGTAAAAGCTAGTGTTATACCTCCTAATTCTACCTCGTCCCACCAGTTCAGCTCAGTAATGTTGTGTGAAGAAACGCCCCATCTCATTAAGTGAGCGCCTACACCAAGCGGCACAAAAAAGTGGTTTACCTTGCACTTAAGCTTTTTAATCGACGAATAATCAAGGTGATCATAATGATCATGCGTGAATAAAACTGCATCAATCGGTGGCATTTCATCAATGATATGCAAAATATCTTGGCTGTAGCGCTTGCTCCCAATGAAGGATACAGGCGAAGCTGTAGGACCAAGCATTGGGTCAATAAGTAGTTTTTTATTGTCAATGCTTAGTAAAAATGCGGAATGTCCAAACCAAGTAAGACTATCTTCCCTACTTTTCACCTTTTCCCAGTCAATCTTGTTCATAGAAAGCTGGTTTCTTGGACTCCGTTCCTGCTCTTTGTTCATAGAATCTTTGATAAAAGACAGAATGTCAGCTGCGCTCATTTTCATGTTAGTAGGCACCATGTTTTTAAACTTGCCATTTTCATAATGAGGAAACCGTTCATAGGCTTCTTTTTGTAATTTGGTTGGGTTTGCCCCAAACGTTGGATGGACATTAATAAACAGCACAATACCAACGATTAATAAAATTAGAAATAATAATACGTACGCCATGGTTGTTTGCCTCCATTAGTAAACCAAATAGGTTGTGAACCTATTATAGATGGAATATTAATGAAGAAGCAATTTATCTTCCTTGTAACAAGAAGAAATTTACATATGGCTTTGTTTTTCAACAATATATTGCCTATGTTTCCAAATGAGTTTACAGTTAAACCAGTCAGGAGCCAACTGAATAAAACGAGCGGAATAACAAGCAACCACCTGATTTTACTCCAAAACTAAAATATCTGTATTTTCAGGGGTATGATTAAGCAGGCGTAGCATAGCCACAATTTGCCCTTTATGATGAAACTCATGAGTGATGGAATGAATAAGTAATTGGCGAGGTGTTTTCCCTATCACTTGACCGTTCGCTTTCCAAGAAGGCTCTTTTTCGATAAGTTCATCAAATGTATCTGTGAAACTTTCGATTACTTCTTCTACATATCTATCAGCCTCTTGAAAATAACGTTCAATATCGCCTACTTGCATAGTCTGAATAACTTCTTTTGTTAGTAGTGGTGAGGCTGTTTTTGAAAGTACAAAAGAACCCAACCACGCATGGTAGCAACCAGCTACGTGAACTAAAGAGTCTCTAATACTTTGAAATCCAAATTCAAACTCTTTCGTAAAATCATCTTCATTTAGTTCTTTACATTGATCCAGTAAAATTTGTCGTGTTTTCTTTACCCACTCGTATTCTAGCTGATTCATAAGGACCTCACCTCTTTAATTAATTGTATAATTTATCCTTAACTATACACTAGTTGGAAATAATTAAAAAGGTCTATCGAGATAGCAATACATATATGTAAAATATAGAAAATATGTTATTATATAGTTATTGTTTTCTTAGATAACATGTTGTATAGGAGTTGTAAAGCACTATGATTTTTTTAATATTTGGGTTTCTCGCAATTATGGTCACTTTATTTTCAATAGAATCAAATCTGCGAAAAACAGTAAAACAAAATGATAGAATGATTGAATTGCTTGAAAAGCAGAATAGAGAATGAAAAAAGCCGCTAGTCGAAACTCGCGGCTAACATTGCATATTAATGTTTATAAAAACGGTATGGAATCAAAATTCAGTA
Organism: Bacillus sp. VT 712; assembly: GCF_001614195.1. Taxonomy (NCBI): domain Bacteria; kingdom Bacillati; phylum Bacillota; class Bacilli; order Caryophanales; family Bacillaceae; genus Bacillus; species Bacillus sp. VT 712. Next base: position 45,078 of record NZ_LWBK01000021.1, read on the forward strand.
CAAATACTACTACTGCTAGTGCCAAAAGAATAATAGGAACAACCACTTTTGAAAACGAATCTTTTGCACGAACTAAATGCGTATAGATTGCACCCAGCATCGTCACTCCCAATACAAACGCACCGATTGCGGAAAGACTTTCATACCAAACTCCCCACACGATGACAATAGCTCCAACTACTTCTACAAATCCTGTGAATTTTCGGAACCCACTCGAAAAGCCATACCGCTCAAACTCACTCACCATGTCCTGCGAGTAAAACTTCATGAAACCAAAGAATAAAAAACCAATTCCTAAAATAAACTGCAGTACCGTTGATAGCATAACCACTCACTCCTTCTCCATTTTAAGTCAAAGCCTAAAACTTTTTGAAAAGAGTTTTTCAGCGTAGTAAGCATCAGATCCTATAAAGTAAGAATAAAGGTAACTACTCAGATCCCTATCCAAAACCAATACAAATAGAGGTAATTGATCACGAATTACCTCGTAAACTATGTTTCAAATAATTGTATTTCCCCTGTTTTCATTACTTGTTTAATGGATTCAAACAGGTTCTTTTTTTGCTTTTTCAGTGTGCTTAAAAAGCTTCGTGCCATCGCGAAATTCTGTGCGCCCGTTCCACTTCGGAAGGTACCTGAGACTTTTTGTTTCACTTTAGCCATTCGTAAATCTCGTTCGGCCAAGTTATTGTCAAAGGGGACACTTGGATTTTCTACAAATAGTAGGACGGAATCTTGGCGTTTGGAGAGTCGATTTAATAACTTTTCCGCGTCATGATTCGCCATTGCAGCGTTCTCCATATATCCTTTTTCCAGAATGGCTGTGTAGGTATCATCCATCCATGCGACAACCATGGGATTCAGAGGTGCATTTTGACGTTCTCTCTCCTGTTTCGCCAAAAGGAGAATTTCCATCATATCCTGTGTCCATGTTTGTTTCGTTTGTTCGTGAACGGCCTTTAGGTCGCGAAGTAAATGGGCATTGCACACGGCATGTTCACACTTTTCATAAACAAAATATGATGCCAGACAATCATGAACGGCAATGCCTTGGAATTTCGGCAAAAGATCGATCTCGTTTATCGCATCTGTGCCGCGTTTTTCGTGAACATACTGTAACGTCACTTGATCGGTACTCAACGTATGTAACCATTGCGTTTTCCCTTCACTTCGTAAGCCGGTTTCATCAAAATGGACAACAGGTGCTTGGATTAACCTGTTTCGGGCTTGCGGCTCAAAGGTTCCCACCAAATAGGTTCCAAATTTTCGATTCATATTCCAAAGGGTCCCTTCGCTGATGGACAGATCGAAAAAGTGATGAAAGAACTCTTTTGTCCGAGCGAAAGGAGCCAATTGGTAGTGCATCATATACATGACCATACTTTGCACATTTGCCCCGTATTGGACATGGTGCTGCACCTCTTCAGGGAAGGAAGATTCTGTCTTTGTGCCGCAACTTGCACATGTTTTGACTTCAGTCTCGTGTTGCGTCACTTCCAGTTGAATCGGCGGAATATCAAATACCTGGCGTGTCTTCACTCGAATGACAGGCTGATTTTCTAACGATTCACCACAACCGTCGCAAGTTGTCACACGATGGTTGATCACATAATCAGGATGAGAAACGTGGTGGAGGGTATGACCTTCATGACCCGGTTGACCACCTGTCTGACGATCTGTTTTCTCACGTAAACTCTTCGTTTTCGGTTTACGGAGTCCGTCCGATGAAGGGGGCTTATGGCTATTTGTAGAGTTTTTTTTAGTATGAAATTCAAGAGTGGAAACACGATTAGAAATAACTTGAATTTTTCCATTTAGAGATTCTATTCTTTTTTCATACGTTTTGAATAAGCGATATACTTCCTCGGGTCCTTGATTGTAAATGTCTAAAAACTGTTTGTAGTTCATACACTCCACCTCCTTTGATTTGATATTTCAAGTGTTAACTAGTTATCAAGAAATCAAACGTGAAGGCAGGTTTATTTTTAAAAAATTCCATAGGGTCTGAGTAGTTACGAATAAAGACAGAAGCTACTTGTAAAAGTAAATCTTCTTAGTTGCATTATATGACTAAATTGTTAGAACAATGTGTATGAGGGCTTGGTCTTTTTAAATAGATTTTCTGCTATATAAGCTGACAACTAGATAAATTTTACTTTATGTTTTCTTTTAGTGACTATAATCAAGTTTTTTAAAAAAGCAAGATTAACAGCTGAAACGATAATACTTCCTACCTTTTTCTTTTTCTTAGGGAATATTTTTTCTAACCAACTTACTGCCATTGGCGTATGTTCAGGTTGTGAGTTAACTCTTTCTAAAAAACATTCATATTCTTGGATTATTTCATCGGTTAAAAGTCTGTGTTTTTCGTTCTACTTTTATAGTTAAGCTTTGAGGTAACTAAAGCCTATTATTTCACTTGAAACATCGAGATAGTAGGCTTTCTTATACTTGGATTTCCTTAAGGTTGTAAATCCGCACTTTTCTGACGCTATCCCATCTTAAACATTTATAAAAAAGTAAAAACTTTCGTTAATTATTAGGTAACTCTTTACGATCATCCGCCTCTGGTAGTTTTTCTATCCACCCTTTTTTAATCATAATTCTCCCAAAAGATGAGATCGTTTT
>NZ_LWBK01000022.1:0-43593 GCF_001614195.1 Bacillus sp. VT 712
TGAATTGGCCAGTATCGGAAGAAAGTTCGCCTCCATCGTGAGTTAATTTGAGTTGGTGATTGAAATGAAGTGTTGTTTGCGGTAATCTAATCATGAGAAGAATCCTTTCTTTTGGTTAGTTCTTAGTCGATTTAACCTTAACAGAAATGGATTCTTTTTTCATTTTTTTAGTGAAAAAGAGAATCCCACAGGAAAGCCGATAAATCGCCTTTCCTGTGGGATTTTGTATTTGGGTATGAATAATTCAGGAATGGAATTGTAAAAATTGTTGGGGGTACGAATGATGAGCAGGCGATATGCTGACGATAGCTTAGCTTTACATACAGATTTGTATGAGCTAAATATGGCCAATACATATTGGAAAGATGGAATTCATAAACGCAGGTCTGTATTTGAAGCTTCGTTTCGTCGAATGCCTTTTGATAATGGCTACGCAGTCTTTGCAGGACTAGAACGAATGATTGATTTCATCGCGAATTTTCGATTTTCAGAAAGTGATCTCGATTATTTATCCAGCGAGCTGCACTATGAAGATGAATTTATTGATTATTTAAAAGGAATTCGTTTTACGGGTAACGTTAAATCGGTGGTAGAAGGTGAAATGATTTTTGCGAATGAACCTATTCTTCAAGTGGATGCACCGTTAGGAGAAGCACAGCTTATTGAAACACCGCTTTTAAACATTTTAAACTTTCACCCATTAATTGCAACCAAGGCTTCCCGAATTCGCTTAGCAGCTGGAGAAGATGCGGTGTATGAGCAAAGTGATAATCGTTTGATGGAATTTGGAGCAAGGAGAGCTCACGAGCTTGATGCAGCGTTATATGGAGCGCGAGCAGCTTATATTGGAGGGTTTGATGCCACTAGCAATGTGCGAGCAGGAAAAGTGTTTGGTATTCCAATCTCTGGAACGCATGCTCATGCGCTGGTACAGGTGTACCGTGATGAATATACTGCGTTTAAAAAATATGCGGAATCTCATCAAAACTGCATTTTCCTTGTTGATACGTACAATACCCTCAAGTCAGGAATTCCAAATGCGATTCGCGTTGCTAAAGAGATGGGGGATCGCATTAATTTTGTAGGTATTCGCTTAGATAGCGGAAAGCTTCCTTATTTATCTCAAGAAGCACGACGGATGCTAGATGAAGCAGGGTTTCAAAACGCGCGCATTTTTGCTTCAAATGATTTAGATGAACATAGCATCATGGATTTGAAAGCACAAGGAGCTAAAATTGACGGCTGGGGTATCGGCACAAAGCTGATTACTTCATATGATCAGCCCGCGCTTGGCGCAGTTTATAAACTTGTATCAATTGAAGGTGAAAACGGGGAGCTTGTTGATACCATTAAGCTGTCAGATAATCCTGAAAAGGTATCGACGCCTGGATTAAAGGATGTATACCGTATTGTTAATCAAGTAAACGGAAAATGGGAAGGCGATTATATTGCCATGCAGAATGAGCAGCCAAACGATGAGCATCATTTGAAGATGTTTCATCCGGTTTATACTCATGTAAGTAAGTTTGTCACAGATTTTCATGCCCGTAAGATTCATAAGCAAATTTTTGAATCTGGTAAACTCATCTACAAACAGCCGTCAGTCGAAGAGATGCGCGCATATTGCTTACAAAACCTTAATCATTTGTGGGATGACTATAAAATGATTGCTAAATCGAACGAAGAAGTGCTGCGACCAACCGAATACCCTGTGGACCTTAGCACAAATTGTTGGAATAATAAGATGGATAAAATCAATGAAGCGCGCTCTAGAGCGTCTCAGCTATTAACTCATGTATAACAATTAGAGGCAGGGAGAGGACCATATGACGAAGCAACAGTACATCATTGACGAAATGAAAGTAAAGCCAGTTGTTGACCCAAAAGAAGAAATTCGTAGAAGTGTCGACTTTTTAAAAGAATATATGAAGAAGCACTCGTTTTTACGTTCATTTGTACTAGGCATTTCAGGAGGCCAAGATTCTACGTTAACAGGTAAGCTTGCCCAAATGGCTATAGAAGAATTAAATGAAGAAGCAGGCGAAGAAACATATCAGTTTATCGCTGTGCGTCTACCGTATGGTGTACAAGCTGATGAACAAGACTGTCAAGACGCTCTAGCCTTCATTCAACCAAGTCGTTCGGTTGCTGTTAACATTAAGCCTGCTGTAGATGCAATGATTGCGGCAGTCGAAGAAGCAACGGGAGAAATTGTTTCTGACTTTAACAAAGGAAACGTAAAAGCACGTGAACGTATGATTGCACAGTATAGCATTGCTGGCATGCATCAAGGAGTTGTGCTTGGTACGGATCATTCTGCAGAGGCAGTGACTGGATTCTTTACGAAATTTGGAGATGGTGGCGCAGATTTAGTGCCGATTTTCCGTCTTAATAAGCGCCAAGGCAAACAGCTGTTAAAAGAATTAGGTTGCCCTGAACATTTATATTTAAAACAACCGACAGCTGATTTAGAAGAAGATCGTCCACAGCTGCCAGATGAAGAAGCATTAGGAGTTACATATAATCAAATTGATGACTATTTAGAAGGTAAAGAAGTTGGGGAGGAAGCAAGTAGGAAAATTGAGAGTCATTTCGTTAAAACAGCTCATAAACGCAGCCTGCCTATTTCAGTATTCGACGATTTCTGGAAATAATTTTTTAAAAAGTCCGCTATGTGTATAGATGTACGCGTAGCGGACTTTTTTCAGGAAGATTTTCATTGTTTTTTTAAAGGTGAAAAAAGAAATTTGTAGAATAATAGTGTATTAGTGACTAATGTGCCTATCAATGACTGCGCACATATCTACCTGGGAATCGTTAGATTATGAAAGAGAGTAGAAATTTGTCGAAATAGCTTTGTCTTTTGATAGGAAGAAAGAGTTTAGAAAGGAGGATGTGGCATGGCTCCACATCGGCAACTACCGATTGAACAAGACCAACACGAAGAAATAAAGCAGTTGCGTGCCATTTTTAATGCAGTTTCAGATGCAATTATTGTATTTGACGAGAATTTTTGCGTTCAGCATGTTAATGAAGCAGCCAGTCAGTTATTTGACAAACATTATGATGAACTGATTGCATATCAATTAAAAGACTTTCTTATGTTGTTTCCGTATGATGTCATCAATGATTATTATCCAACGCTAGTAGAAAATCAGAAGTTTACTTATAAAGGTACAATGAACTTGCAAAATGGCATCGTAAAATATGTAGAGTTTACGTGCGAACAACGAAGCGAAGCCTCTGGCAGTAAGATTTGTACTTTCCGTGACATTACAGCACAAAAAATGGTGGAGAACGAACGCTTTTTGAGTCAGCATATGTTTATGGACGTATTCAACGAAGCGGTTGATGGGATTGTCATTTTTGATCGAGCAGGGCAGCTGATTGATGTCAATCCATCGTTTTGTGACCGGTTGAATTTTCCAAAAGAATACTTATTAACAAAAACGTTAACAGAATTAGTTGAGCCTGCTTATCACTATAAGCTAAAAAAATTATGGCGCCTTCTTCAGAAGCAAGGAAAAGCGAGCGGAGAACTTCCGATTAAGCTTAAAAATGGAGACATAACTTTTTTTGAATTCACGACAACCGCAAATATTTATAGTCGTTACTATATGTCAATTATGCGTGACGTAACGGAAAAAAGAAGAATGGAGCAGAAATTGTTGCGAAGTGAGAAAAATTTTCGAGCCATTTTTGAAGATGCAATTGAAGCTATTTTAATTTGGCGTCATGACGGGGTAATTGTAAATGCTAACGCAGCTTCTTCTAGGACATTTGAACTACCCTTAGAAGAACTAATCGGCACAAATCTTCAAACGTTTATTAATAAAAAAGATCGTCACGTATGGAAGCTTTATTATCAATTTATTGAGCAGGAAGAGATTCGGGAAGAGCTTACCTTTTATATGCCAAACGGAGAAGAAAAAGAGCTTGAGTTTACAGGGAAAAAAGGCATTATTGAAGGCTATCATTTAACCATTTTTCGCAATATCAGCGAGCGAACCAAAATGGAGCAAGAACTTCGGAATAATGAACAAAAGTTTCGTAAAATCTTTGATGGTTCCATAGATGGCTTAATCTTATGGGACGGAGAGCAGCAGATCATTGATGTTAATGAGCCTGCTTGTGAAATTTTAGAACAAACGAAGGAAGACATTTGTTCCCAAACGATGGAAATGTTTTTATCATCCTCTAACTTTGATTTAGTCATTGAGCATAAGGCTACGATTGAGAGCAAAGGTGAAGGAGAAGGAGACATTCAGTATAAAACAGCTAGCGGTAAAGTGAAGCAAATTGAGTTTTCGACGAAAAAAGGTATTTTACCAGGCCTATACATGACAATTATTCGCGATGTAACGGAGAAAAAGCAAATGGAGGAGCAAATTCGGAAATCGGATACGCTTCAAGTAGTAGGGCAGCTTGCAGCTGGCATTGCGCATGAAATAAGAAATCCAATGACCGCATTAAAAGGTTTTATTCAGCTACTTGAAGATAGCATGAAAGAAGGTCATTCGCTTTATTTTGATATTATTACGTCTGAACTGCAGCGAATTGAATCAATTATTACAGAGTTTTTAGTATTAGCTAAGCCACAAGCAATTAAATTTGAAGAGAAATCACTAGCCGTCATCGTACAAGAGACGATTGATTTATTGAATGCTCAAGCTTTACTTGAAAATGTTCAATTTGAAACAGACTTCGATCCATCATTGTCAAAGGTTTATTGTGAGCCTCATCAGCTAAAACAAGTGTTTATTAATGTAATTAAAAATGCAATTGAAGCGATGAAGGGTGGAGGGGTAATCTCCATAGAGGTCAAGCATCTTAACAATCGCTATATGAGAGTATCCATTCATGATGAAGGAGAAGGCATGCCCCCAGAGCGAATTCGTAAGCTAGGAGAACCGTTTTATACCACAAAAGAAAAAGGAACTGGACTTGGACTGATGGTGTCTTATAAGATAGTAGAAGAACATAAGGGATATATTGAAGTAGAAAGTGAGTTAGGGGTCGGAACAACATTTCATGTGACGTTACCCGTTTCCCAAGTACAATAGAGAGGAGAAAACGATGAATTACTATGGAAGCATTCCGCTGTTTGACAATGAACATGTGTATGTTACATGTTCTGATAAAGGGATTTCCGGTTTATTCTTTTCTTTTGATGAGTTGATGTTACAAACAAAGGGAACGGCCACTTTGCTCGAAAATCATGAATATATTAAAGAAGCGACAAAGCAGCTACATGAGTATGTAGTTCAAACGCGGCAAAACTTTGATCTTCCGTTAGAAATAACAGGAACGGCTTTTCAGCAAAAGGTGTGGAAAGAACTTAAAACCATACCATATGGAGAAGTCATTTCCTATAAACAGTTAGCAAGTATGATTGGACAGCCAAAAGCTGTTCGTGCCGTAGGACAAGCAAATCGTAGAAACCGTCTACCTATCTTTTTACCTTGTCATCGTGTTGTTGGCGCATCAAAAGATTTAACTGGCTATGCAGGAGCACAGGTTCATTTAAAAGAGCGGCTTTTAACGTTAGAAGGAATACAAGTAGCAAACGGAAAGGTTGTATTAGCGTAGCGCTGCTAGGCTTCATCATCGTTCTCTAGCTTCCATCCTTCCCCTTGTACAAATACACCATCTACAGACGTGAACGTTTCGTCTGAATGATCTTGCTGAATGGTTTGATTTGTAACATCTAAAAGCTGAAATTGCTCCTTTCGTGCCCGCTGCTTTCGCTTTTTACAGGTTGAGTCGGGATGTTCTTGTTTGGTCATAGTTACCCCTCCTATACAGATTTCGCTTAACATGATAAAACTAACTATAATATATGTAGGTAGATGATAAATTACTGTTACATTTATGTTACAAAGCAAAAAAGAGAGAATCACATTGTAACCTGAGATTCTCTCTTTTTTTTAGTTTAGTACGAGTTTAATTGTATCGACAGAAGGTGAGTGAATAATGCCATGCTCTGTGATGATGGCTGTAATGAATTCACTTGGCGTAACGTCAAATGCCGGGTTATAAACAGAAATATTGTCTGGAGCAACTTGTACATCACCGATATGCGTAATTTCCTTTGCAGAGCGCTCTTCAATTGGAATTTCTGCTCCTGATGCGATCGATAAATCAAACGTTGATTTTGGAGCTGCTACATAAAACGGAATATTAAATGCTTTTGCTAAAAGTGCAAGCCCATATGTTCCAATTTTATTAGCAGTGTCACCGTTAGCTGCAATACGGTCAGCTCCGACAATAATGGCATTAATCCCTTTTGTTTTAATGGTATGTGCAGCCATACTATCTGTGATAAGTGTCACATCTACGCCTGATTTTTGAAGCTCCCATGCCGTTAAGCGTGCCCCTTGGAGAACGGGGCGTGTTTCGCACGCAAATACTTTCAGCGGAATATCACGCTCTTTTGAAATATGAAAAGGCGCTAAAGCAGTTCCATAATATGCTGTGGCAATCGAGCCAGCATTACAAATTGTCATAACACGATCGTGTTTATTAAACAGCGATAATGCATAATCACCTATGCGGTAGCAGGTGGCTTCATCTTCCGCTTGAATTTGAATCGCTTCATGAATAACAAGTGTTTTAGCCTCATTTATGGAAATGGCGTTATTGATGCTGTTTACTACGCGTTCTAACGCCCAAAATAAGTTGACGGCTGTTGGGCGAGAACTCGCCAAAAATTCTTTGTCGGCCTGCAGCTTTTTTTTGAATTCTTCAATCGTCTGTACATCGTAGTTTTGAAGCGAAAGCGCTAAGCCAAACGCTGCGGTAATGCCGATTGCAGGTGCCCCTCGTACTTTTAGCGTAACGATAGCGTCCCATACGTCTTGTAAAGTATGTAGCTTAATATATTCAACTGTGTTTGGTAATAGCTGCTGGTCAAGCAGTGAAATAAACGTTTCCTTCCATTCAACTGAACGAGGGAGTGTAAGAGTGTGTGTCATGTTGGGCTCCTTTCATTCTTCAATCAAGTTCTTAAAATCATGTGCACTAATTTCTGTTTGATGAGTTAGTAAATAACGTCCTAAACGAAGAGCTGCTTTTTGAGCGTTTAAGCGCTCTTCATCAGGCAATGAATCAATATCTACTACGTGCGCCAATCCAATTGTACGTCGAATTAACTCGCACCCCGCGTAGCCAACAGCATCGGTCCACGTTTGTTGTAAGATATAGTCGGAATAGTTTGGATTTTTAACGAACGGTTCCACTTTAGACTCAACCCAAAGTTTGTTCCATGTTGTTTGGAAAACATCCCACGTTTTGGTGATATGATCCAAAAGTACACTGCGTTTTTGAGCAGGACGAGACAAGGTGTTAAGCAGAAGATTGGCAACAAACTGTCCTAAGTCAAAGCCAAAGGGCCCATAAAACGCAAACTCAGGATCAATAACTTTTGTTTCGCGCTCACTAGCAAAAATACTACCCGTATGCAGGTCACCGTGTACAAGCGTTTGGCTACTTGTTAAAAACTTTTGTTTAAGCTTAGCTACTTCAAGCTTAGCTTCTTCATCTGTCCATAAGTTTTCTACATCGCTTCGAAGCGTTTCTTCAAATTCATTTGTATTGTAATCAAAAAACGGATCTGTAAACACTAAGTCTTCTGTAATATTGCATAAATCAGGGTTAATATATTGAGCAACCAGCTCTTTTTTCTCCTGTGGCTTAATCGCAAAGTCAGACGTCTCAAATGCAATATGAGCTAAAAATCTACCGATATGTTCTGAAAGAAGTGGGTATGTTTCTCCTTGGATTAATCCTGTACGAGAAATTGTTAGGTGAGACAGGTCTTCCATGACCGTAACAGCTAAGTTTTCATCATGATAATAAACGTCTGGAACGAGTTCGGGTGTTAAGCTGCCAAACTGTTTGAGCGCATTGCTTTCAATCGTTGCGCGCTTGAGTGATAAAGGCCAGCTTTCTCCTACAACTTTCGCATAAGGAAGAGCCTGCTTTACAATAATGGACTTGTTGGTTTGGTCGTTCACAATATGAAAAACAAGGTTTAAATTGCCATCACCAATTTCACGAGCTGTAAGAGCTTCACTTTCCGAAAATAACTTCAGCTGTTTTACAAGTCTAATTGCTGTAATTTCATTTAGTGGCTCATATGTATAAGTTGTTGTTGTCATCGTTATCTACCTCCATAAAAAATAAGTATACCGGAGGCTTTTAAATCATATAAAAGCCTCTTTCGGTGAGTGAAAGAGGCTTGATTGTCATTCAAACCTCTTATCTGCCAGAAAGATTTCTCTTTCTGTTGGAATTAGCACCGTGCCTTCATAAAACAACGAATTGTTTTATAGCGCTAAAAAGCTGCGCTCCATTTCACAATGGTATTACGGTCGGTTGCTGGGCGTCATAGGGCCAAATCCCTCAGCCAACTCTTGATAAGAGTAAAGATATTATTTAATTTTGATTTGTTTGACTTATTAGTAACTTCTGGAGAACATCGTATCATGTGAATTTTTGGATGTCAACAGCGAAATTTAATAAAATTCTGTGCGACGATCTGTAAAGACCGGAATTTGTTCTCGGATTGCCTTTACGGTTGATAAATCAACGTCTGCTGTTAGTATTTCTTCATTTTCACCTGCTTCTGCAATAATTTCTCCCCAAGGGTCAATGATTAACGAATGACCAGCAAATGTGTTAGCTGGATCGTCTCCAGAGCGGTTGCAGGCAACCACGTAGCATTGATTTTCAATGGCTCTGCTTACCAGAAGTGCTTTCCAGTGAGCAAGTCTTGGCTTGGGCCACTGAGCAACCACAAAAAGGAGTTCTGCACCTGCGCTTGTATGAACGCGAATCCATTCTGGAAAGCGAATATCATAGCAAATAACGCCTGCGCATAATGAGTTTTCAAGCGTAAAGATGTTTTTGGTTTCACCTGGTTGTAGAAATAAGTGCTCATTCATCAGCTTAAATAAGTGTAGCTTGTTATATTGCGAGACCTCCTGGCCTTCACGATTAAAGACATACATTGTATTCGTAACGCCGCTTTTTGTTTTCTTAGCAACTGATCCAGCGATGATGTTCACGCTGTGTGTTTTGGCGAAAGCAGAGAAAAAGCTAGTCGCTTGCTTACCTTCTGAGTCCGCGATAGCGTCGAGGTTCTGTAAATCATAAGCCGTATCAAAAAGTTCTGGCAGTATAAGAATATCTGGAGATTCAAACAGTGCTTCCTTCATTTTTTTTTCAGCATGCTCGTAATTTTTTTTAGGGTTTCCAAATGCAAGATCAAGTTGCAAACACGCTACTTTTAAGCTCATTAAACTTCACCATCCTGATTTATTTTATAAAAATGACTTTACAAGTTGACTATTACAATATATTATTTGTGACTAGAATTTCAAGAATTTTTTGAGAAGGTGTTCACATGAAGCAGTTTGAACAATCAGAACTATTGAAGAGTTTACCGAAACAATTTTTTGCATCCCTTGTTAGCAAAGTTGCAAAAGTAATAAAAGAAGGGCATGATGTGATTAATTTAGGGCAAGGAAACCCAGATCAGCCAACGCCCCCTCATATTGTCAAGGCACTTCAAGACGCGAGTGAAAATCCAAACTACCACAAGTACTCACCGTTTCGCGGACAAGCTTTTTTGAAAAAAGCGGCAGCAGCGTTTTACGAAAGAGAATACGGTGTCCAGCTAAATCCCGAAAAAGAAGTCGCTATTTTGTTTGGAGGCAAAGCTGGGTTAGTAGAAATTCCTCAGTGTTTACTTAACCCTGGAGATACAGTTTTAGTGCCCGACCCAGGTTACCCAGACTATTGGTCAGGAGTGGAGCTAGCACGAGCGAAAATGGAAGCTATGCCCTTGAAAAAAGAGAATGATTTTTTACCAGTTTACGAGGAAATAAGCGAAGAAGTGAAGCAAAAAGCTAAGCTCATGTTTTTAAACTACCCAAATAATCCGACCGGCGCAGTAGCTACGGCATCATTTTTCGAAAAAACGGTTGAATTTGCTCGCCAGTACGATACGTGCATTGTACATGACTTTGCGTACGGCGCAATTGGGTTTGATGGTCAAAAGCCCATTAGTTTTCTGCAAACTCCAGGTGCCAAAGAAGTGGGCATTGAAATTTATACGCTATCCAAAACGTATAATATGGCGGGGTGGCGCATCGGTTTTGCTGTTGGAAACGAAAGCGTTATTGAAGCGATTAATCTTTTACAAGATCACTTATTTGTAAGTGTATTTAGCGGAATACAGCAAGCAGCCGCGGTTGCTTTACTAGAGTCACAGAACTGCGTAGATGAACTAGTCGAACGCTATGAATCTCGTCGCCAGGTTCTCATTCATGGACTGCGTGAAATCGGATGGGACGTTGAAGCCCCACCAGGGTCGTTTTTTGCGTGGTTGCCGGTTCCAAAAAGCTATACATCAGAAGAATTCTCTGATTTGTTACTTGAAAAAGCACACGTCGTTGTTGCTCCTGGAATTGGGTTTGGTGAATACGGAGAAGGCTATGTGCGCGTAGGTTTATTAACCGATGAAGATCGACTGAAAGAAGCGGTTGATCGAATTGCTAAATTAAATTTATTCAAAAAATACGTTGACAATTCTTTTTGAGTTGGCTTAATATGTAAGAAGTTGTTGATTCATAAACACATATTTTTGATGAATACGATTAGCGTGAAAATCGATTATACAATATAAATAGCAATTTTCTTATTAAGAGTAGGTGGAGGGACTAGCCCTGTGAAGCCCGGCAACCGACTTAACGTTTTGTTAAGCACGGTGCTAAATCTTGCAGCAGTAGCTGAGAGATAAGAAGAGAGCAAAAAAGCCTCTTCTTTCTCACAAGAAGAGGCTTTTTTATTTCGTAACGATGGGAAATTTACAGCAAGGGAGTTTGAAGCAAATGAGTGAAATCGTTGCAAGTTATTTATTACATGATGAAAAAGGAAACTTTGAAAAAAAAGCAGAAGGCATTGCTCTAGGCTTAACGGTAGGTTCTTGGACAAATCTACCTCAGCTTGAGCAGGAGCAACTTAGAAAGCACAAAGGGCGCGTAGTTGACATTACGCCACTTGAAGACTGCGATCGCGTCAACAATTATTTAGAGCAAACGACAAAGCAAGCGATTGTGAAAATTGGTTATCCGCTTTCTAATTATACAAATGATTTACCTGCTATTTTAGTTACTGTTTTCGGAAAACTATCATTAGACGGAAAAGTAAAATTATTAGATTTAGAGTTTTCACAAGAAGCATTAGCCGCTTTTCCTGGCCCACGCTTTGGAATTGAAGGGATTCGTGAGAAACTAAAAGTGTACGATCGTCCTCTTGTAATGAGTATTTTTAAAGGTGTAATTGGGCGTGATATGGATTATTTAACGGAGCAGCTTCGGGCACAAGCACTTGGAGGTGTCGATCTTGTAAAGGATGACGAAATCCTATTTGACAACGAACTGACACCGTTCGAAAAGCGTATTACAGAAGGGAAAAAAGTTCTTGATGAAGTATATAAAGAAATGGGTCATCGTACGCTATATGCCGTAAATTTAACGGGGCGTACATTTGATTTAAAAGAGAAAGCTAGAAAAGCAGCGGAGCTCGGAGCCGATGCTCTATTGTTTAACGTGTTTGCATATGGACTAGATGTGCTACAAGCTCTTCGTGAAGATGATGATATTAACTTACCAATCATGGCTCACCCAGCAGTAAGCGGTGCGTTAACACCATCTGAATTTCATGGATTCTCAAATTCTCTTTTGCTAGGAAAATTACTTCGTCTTGTTGGAGCAGATTTTTCACTATTCCCATCACCGTACGGCAGCGTCGCGATGCCGCTTGAAGATACAGCTGGAATTACGTACGAGGTAACAAGACCGCTACATACCTATAAGCAAACGTTCCCGGTTCCATCAGCAGGTATCCACCCAGGCATGGTTCCGCAGCTTATTTCCGATTTCGGTGTGGATAGCATTATTAACGCAGGCGGAGGCGTACACGGTCACCCAGATGGAGCAGTCGGTGGAGGAAAAGCATTCCGTGCAGCAGTTGATGCTACGCTTGCTGGACAGCCTTTAGAAGATACAAATGACGAAGCGCTACAAAAAGCACTTGAGCTATGGGGAGCAGTGAAGGTGAAGGGGTGATGAACGTGAAGATTTTCTGTGACTTTGACGGTACGATTACAAACAGCGATAACATCATTGCTATTATGAAAAAGTTTGCTCCAAGTGAGTGGGAAGCTATCAAAGATGATGTGTTGGCAGAGCGCGTATCGATTCAAGAAGGCGTTGGCAAAATGTTCTCTTTACTGCCAATCTCTTTAAAGGAAGAGATTGTATCATTTATTTTATCAACTTCGGAGATTCGAACAGGATTCGAGCAGTTTGTGCATTACACAAAAGAAAAGGATATTCCGCTATATATTGTCAGTGGAGGAATTGACTTTTTTGTTGAGCCAATGTTAGACGGCAAAATAGATAAAAAGAACCTTTACTGCAACGGCTCAGATTTTTTAGGGCAAACGATTAAAATTACGTGGCCTCATACATGCGATAGCCACTGTGAAAATGGCTGTGGCTGCTGTAAGCCGTCAATTATACGAAATCTGGTAGATGACAAAGATTTTATCATCGTAATTGGAGATTCCATTACGGATTTGCAGGCAGCAAAAATGGCTGATTGCGTATTGGCACGTGATTTCTTGCTTCAGAAATGCAAAGAGTTACATTTACCGCATCGGCCGTTTGAAACATTCCATGATGTCATTGAACATATTAACGAATTATCGGAGGTGGAAGTATGAGTATTTTAGCACAGCAGCGTTTACAAGAGATTGCGGATGTAAAAGAAGAACTTGCACAGCGAGATTGGTTTTTTGGAACGAGTGGTAACTTATCGATTAAAGTAAGTGAAGAGCCAACAACCTTCTTCGTATCAGCTAGTGGAAAAGATAAGCGAAAGCGTACAAGTGAAGATTTCTTACTTGTAGATAGCAATGGGAAAGCAGCGGAAGAAACACACTTGAAACCTTCCGCTGAGACGCTTTTACATGTTAAGGTTTATAGTCATACAAACGCTGGGTGCAGCCTGCATGTACATACAATTGATAACAACGTCATTTCTGAACTATATGGTGACGAAGGAAAAGTAACGTTTAAGGGGCAAGAGATTATTAAAGCACTCGGTATTTGGGAAGAAGATGCAGAGGTTACCGTTCCGATTATTCCGAATTATGCGGACATTCCGACGTTAGCTGAAGTCTTTGCTGAATATGTAACGGCGGATCAAGGGGCTGTTTTAATTCGTAACCACGGTATTACCGTATGGGGGGAAAATGCATTTGAAGCGAAAAAAGCGCTAGAAGCATACGAGTTTTTATTTAGTTATCACGTGAAAATTCTTTCACTAAAGAAATATAATCAATCAACACTTACTTAAGGGGGAGTTACATATGGCAAACGTTCGTTTACATGCAACAGATGCACGCATTGAAAATCAAGAAGAGGTAGCAAGTTTTTTAGCTAATAATGAAGTCATTTATGAAAATTGGGATATTACAAAGCTACCTGAAAATCTGCGTGAAAAATTTAATTTAACAGACGAAGAAAAAGAAGAAATCTTAGCTTCATTTGATACAGAGATTAGGGATATTTCTGAGCGACGAGGTTATCAAGCACAAGATGTGATTTCGTTATCAGATACAACACCTAACTTAGAAGAGTTATTAAAAAACTTTCAGCGTGAGCATCACCATACGGACGACGAAGTTCGTTTTATCGTCAGTGGACATGGTATTTTCGTCATTCAAGGAAAAGATGGTTCATTCTTTGATGTCGAGTTAGAGCCAGGTGACTTAATTTCTGTTCCAGAAAATGTGCGTCATTATTTTACACTAATGGAAGATCGCAAAGTAGTAGCCGTTCGTATTTTTGTTACAACAGAAGGCTGGGTGCCAATCTACGAATAAATTGAGATTGTAGACAAGGAAAAATAGCAGGATGTATGCGTGGTTAACGCAAGAAAATGCCGCTTCTCTTCTTGATGAAGCGGCATTTTCTTAAGCAATAAAAGCTTTAAGTCGGCGCTTGCTCTTCATTGCGCTAGGAATAATTCTTACTATTTTTATGAGAATAGTAATAGATGGAGGAAGAAGATGAAATATGTAAAAAAATGGTACAGCCCATTTATTTTATTGCTATTTGTCCTGTTCGTTACGGTTGGATGTACAAACGAACAGCCGGATATAAACGCGGCAAGTAAGCCACAAGTCAAAGAAGAACAAAAGACAGAGGCGAATTTCACAGCAAAAAACGTTAGTAAAGATACGAAAGTCGCTCTTATTGCCGAGTTTACGACGGGAACGCACGCAGCCCAGTATATTAGCGGTGCAACAGCGGCTGCCAAAGAACAAGGTATTCAGCTTACCGTGTCAGATGCCAACAACGATCAGTCAAAAATGGCAGCGTATTTAGATACGGCAATTAATCAAAATGTGGATGGTATTATCATTAAGCACGGTCGTTCTGAAACGTTGGAACCTGGCGTGAAGCGTGCCGTTGCAAAAGGTATACCCGTTGTTGCATTTGATGTTGAGCTAGATGTAGACGGCGTAACAACGATTGATCAAGATGACTATATGTTGGCGCTGCAAGGCTTAAAGCAAATGATGCAGGATATTAATGGCGAAGGAAAGATTGTGTACATTTTTGTTGGTGGTTTTGCGCCAATGGAAAAGCGAAACACCATTTATGAAGCAATGCTAGAACGTTATCCGGACGTAGAAGAAGTAGCGCGATTTGGAAACGCTACATCTAATACATCGCTAGATACTCAAACAAAAATGGCGGCTATCTTGAAAAAATATCCAAACAAAGGCGACATTACAGCGGTATGGGCACCTTGGGACGAATTCGCCAAAGGAGCTACGCGTGCAATTAAAGAAGCTGGCCGAGATGAAATTAAAGTTTACGGCGTCGATTTATCGGATGAAGATCTGCAGATGATGCAAGAAGAAAATAGCCCATGGAAAGCATCAGCAGCGGTAAATCCAGCAGCAATTGGTGAAAAGCAAGTGGAATTTGTTCTGCAAAGAATTGCTGGACAAGACATACCGAGATATTACTCGTTTAACCCAACGCTCATCACTCAGGATGATTTACCTGATGCGCCTATTAATATGGACCAAGTGGGTGAGTTTGTAGAAGCTTGGAATCAAAAAGAGTAGAGGAGAAGGCAGATGACGATCGAACAATTAGAAATGAAGCATATCGCAAAGTCATTTGAATCATTTCAAGCGCTTCAAGATGTGAGCTTTACCGTGAAAAAAGGCGAAATCCATGCTTTACTGGGAGCAAACGGTGCAGGGAAAAGTACGCTGATGAAAATATTATCTGGAGCATACTCAGAATATACTGGGACCATTTACAAAAATGGTCATTCTGTTACGCTTGGTTCTCCAAAAGACGCAAAAAACTTAGGTATTGCAATTGTTCATCAAGAAGTCGATGTCGCGCTTGTACCATCACTAACGGTGGCAGAGAATATTGTGCTGGACCGCCAAACAAGTAAAGGTAGCCCTGCAATTGTTAAGTGGAAGCAACATGATACTGAAGCGAAAAAGGCGCTTGCTATGCTGGGTTCAACGTTAAACGTTAAAAAGAATGTATCGGAATTAACGCTAGCAGAAAAGCAGCAGGTATTACTCGCTCGTGCGATCTTACAAGATGCGGAATATATTATTTTGGATGAACCAACAGCACCGCTAAGTCAACATGAGACAAAGCGTTTGTTTGAAGTTGTGACGAACTTAAAGAAAAAAGGCATGGGTATTATTTATATTTCTCATCGCCTTCAAGAAGTTAGCGACCTATGCGACGTTTACACCGTTTTAAAAGATGGAAAGCATGTTGTGACAAAAGCAATTGTGCAATCTACAATGCAAGAAATGATTACATTTATGCTAGGGAAGCAAGTAGCGCAGGAGTCGGTACGTGAAGAGGTAGCGGTGGGAACTGAACTGCTTCGTGTGGAAAAGTTGTCTTTGCCAAACGTACTACAAGATATTACCTTTCATGTTAAAGAAGGTGAAGTTGTTGGCATTGCGGGACTTGTCGGTGCAGGGAAAACAGAGCTATGTCGAAGCTTATTTGGTCTGGAGAACAAAACAGCGGGTCAGCTATCAATGCGCAATCATCCGCTTTTAGTAAATCGCTCTCCTCGTTACTATATTAAAAATAAGCTTTCTCTCATACCAGAAGAAAGACGAAAAGAAGGCATTTTAGTAGACGAATCGATTGTACTTAATTTGTCACTTCCAAGCTTAAAAGATTTTACGAAATGGTCTTTTGTACAAAAGCGAAAACAAAAAGAAGCATCTCAGAGTGTTGCTGCGAATGTTGGTGTTAAAGCCTCGTCTGTTGAGCAAAAAGTAAAAACGCTAAGCGGTGGGAATCAGCAAAAAGTAGCTATTGGTAAATGGCTCTTAAAAGAGACCGATGTATATATATTTGATGAGCCAACAAAAGGAATTGATATCGGCTCCAAACAGGAGATTTTCTCAATAATGAATGAGCTAACTAAACAGCAAAAAGGCATTTTATATGCAACTTGTGAATTTGATGAACTGGTCAACATGGCTGATCGAATTTACGTTATGTATAACGGGAAAATTGTAAAAGAACTATCGAAAGCAGAAGCAACGTATGAACAGCTATTTTATTACGCGTCTGGAGGAACGGTATGAGTGCAGAGTTAGTGAATGAACAAGTAAAAGCAAAGAAACAAACAGGACAGCTGATGGAGTTTGTCACAAAATACGGTACGGTAGTAGCCATTTTATTAGTCACCATCTTTTTTTCAATTGCTTCACCCAATTTTTTAACTCCAGGAAACATCAGCGATATTTTACGTTCGATTTCAATTGTAACGCTTATCGCATTAGGTGTGACAATTTCACTGACTGTAAATGGTCTTGATTTATCAGTTGGCTCGACGGCTGGGTTAGCAACCATTCTATCAGCATCGATGCTTGTGTTGCACCGTCAAGAGCTGCTAGTGGCATTGTTGATTCCTATTTTAGCTTCACTTCTTGTAGGGCTTGTGAATGCATTTTTTGTCGTGAAAGTTAAAATTCCTGATATTTTAGCCACGCTATCAATGATGTTTATTGTGCAGGGAATCTTGTTAACCTATACGAAAGGATCGGCTATTTATACGAATATGCCTTTAGAAAGTGGAGAGCGTGCACCTGGAATCTTTATTCCTTCTTTTTTAGCCTTAGGACAAGGACATGTTTTGGGAGTTCCGGTGCCAGTAATTATTATGCTCCTTGCTGTCCTTGTTGTACATATTTTCTTCACGTATACAAAATACGGACGATTCTTTTATGTAACGGGTGGAAATATGGAAGCAGCGAGGCTTTCAGGAATTCCAGTCAACCGCTACCGCATGTATGCCTATGTGTTATCTAGCTTACTAGCGGGGATTGGAGGAGTTGTGTTAGCAGCGCGAATTGGGGTAGGAGAAGTGAATGCAGGAGCTCCTTTTCTAATGGATGCCGTTGCCGCAGCCTATATCGGCTTCTCTGTATTTGGAGCAGGTAAACCGAATATTATTGGCACGCTGCTAGGGTCTATTTTAATTGGAGTTCTCTTAAATGGTTTAACGATGTTAAATGTTCCGTATTATACACAAGATATTATTAAAGGAACGGTTCTTGCAGCGGCTTTAGCTCTTACATACTATCGTTCAAAGAAATGATTACGGTAGATTGCACGAGGTGACTTTGTCATCTTCGTGCAATTTTTTTGTTTGAAATCGGGCAAAGTAAGGGAAATATGCAAATAAAAAGGAGGCTATAAAATGAAGCGAATTATTGTAATTGGAGGCGTTGCGGGTGGTATGAGTGCAGCATCTCAGCTGCGTCGCTTAGATCAAGAAGCCGAAATTATTGTATTTGAGAAAGGTCGAGATGTTTCATATAGTGCATGCGGTATGCCGTATTATTTATCAGGTGTTGTGAAAGAGCAAGAAAGTCTTATCGCTCGAACAGTTGATGAGTTTAAAGAGCGTGATATCACGGTTCATCTTCAACATGAAGTAAAAGAAGTGAATCACATAAAGAAATATGTTGTTGTACATAATC
The DNA here is from genome assembly GCF_001614195.1 of Bacillus sp. VT 712. Classification (NCBI taxonomy): domain Bacteria; kingdom Bacillati; phylum Bacillota; class Bacilli; order Caryophanales; family Bacillaceae; genus Bacillus; species Bacillus sp. VT 712. Next base: position 18,134 of record NZ_LWBK01000022.1, read on the forward strand.
ATCAAACAAATGAGTCACAAGAAGTGTCGTACGATGAGCTTATTATCGCAACGGGAGCTTCAGCTGTAAAGCCACCCTTTATGATTGATGCTCAAAATGTTTTTTCATTAAAGACGTTAGAAGATAGTACGAACATCCATCGTTATTTAAAAGAAGAAAATGTACAAAAAGTTGTGATTATCGGCGGTGGATATATTGGAATGGAATTAGTAGAGACCATGCATCTATTAGGAAAGCAAGTGTCTGTTATTGAGCGCGGGAATCATATACTATCCATGTTTGACGAAGAAATTGCTACACGAATACAGGGCGAGCTGAAAAATGATATTGCTTTTCATGTCAATGAAGAAGTAGAAGAGTTAATTGCAGACCGTGAAAAAATAACTGCGGTTCGCACCAATAAAAATACGCATGAAGCAGACCTTGTTATTGTAAATGTGGGAGTGAAGCCAAATACATCTTTTTTAGAGAGAAACGGCATTCGAATGCTCGAAAACGGTGCGATCCTCATTAATGACAAAATGGAAACCAACGTTCCGCACCTTTATGCAGCAGGTGATTGTGCAAGCAGCTACCATCTTGTGTTGAAAAAGCCAGTTCATTTTTCACTTGGTACAATTGCTAATAAGCAAGGGAGAATTTTAGGCGCAAACCTAGGAGGAGAAGATAAACATTTCCCAGGTGTCATTGGTACCAGCATCCTAAAAGTTATGGATTTAGAAGTTGCTAAAACTGGAATTACTGAAAAAGAGGCAAAAGCAGAAAACCTTCAATATAAAGCGGTTACGGTAGACGCTTATAATCATACGCCGTATTATCCAGATGCAACAAAAATGTTGGTTAAACTTATCTATGAAAAAGATACACATATTATACTAGGAGCACAAATTATGGGTAAGTCAGAAGCAGCCAAGCGGATTGATGTGTTTGCAACAGCCATTACGGCACGGCTAACAACCGAGCAATTAACCATGCTAGATCTTAGCTATGCTCCGCCTTTTGCTACCGTTTGGGATGCGGTTCAAATTGCTTCTCAAAAAGCGACATAATCAGAGGCCGACGTGAATTTATCACGTCGGTTTTATCGTCTAAAGGAGACGTTGCAGAATTTGTAGATGCGTTGTCATATTTGCATGTTTTGTCGAAGAGGAATTTTTTTCTAAAATTTAAAGGTTGAGAAATCAACGTTGATAACGCTTTCTTTCTTTAGGCTAAAAAAACTTTATAAGAAAAATGTCTATTATTGCGACTCTATTTACATATTTAGTAGAATTTGTAATAATGCGTTATAGGCTAATTTTTCTTTTAATAGGAGAGGATCTTGTGTTTGGTTTAAAAAAGCAAAGTAAATCAGAAGCGTTATTTATACAAATTGTGAGGAAAAGACAAAAAATGGTGGAGATTGGTGGAAAAACAGGTTTATCAAGTGAAGAAACGATTACCTGTAGTCAAGAGCTAGATCAACTTTTAACGCTTTATCAAAAACAACTGTTACGTGAGGAAGAAGATCGGACAAGCATTACAGCAACAATCAGTCGCTTTTTGTCTTTTTCAAAATCGTAAAAAAGGGCAGCAAAGCTGTGCTCGAATCTGCCCTATATCTACTTGTACCTTAAAAGAAGTTAATAAGAAAAACCATAAATAATAGGCCCATGATGAAAGAATACGTTGCAAAGCGTTCATTTCCATCTCCATGACTTTCCGGTATTAGCTCTTTGTAAATGATAAACAACATTGCTCCAGCTGCGAATGCTAATCCATACGACACAAGAGACTCGACAAAATTAGTGAGATAAAAACCAAGTAGTGACGTAATAATTTCTACTGATCCTGTTAATGTTGCAATAAAAAATGCTTTGAACTTACTGATATTTTGCTGTGCTAAAAACAAAGCAACTAATAATCCTTCCGGTGCATTTTGTAATCCGATGGCTAAAGCAATCAGGTTTCCGGTATTTTCTGCATCAGATGCATAGCTTACACCAACTGATAATCCTTCTGGCAAGTTATGTAGCGTAATTGCTGCAATAATTAATAAAGCTTTTTCGTCAAACTGAATCCCTGTTTTAGAATGCTCTAAGTCAATATGAGGTATGTTTTGTTCTAAAATTGTAAGCGTCATGACCCCGAGTAAAAGCCCGATTGCTAACGAATAAAAACTTCCGCTTGCAAGGGATTCAGGAATTAAGCTCATTGTTGAAGCAGCCATCATAATTCCGGCTGTAAACGCGAGCAACACGTCTTTCCAACGGTGCGTTACTGCCTGATTCATAAACAGAATTGGCACAGCACCAAGTCCTGTAGATAGTGCAGAAAGAATACTGCCTATAAGTACGTCTGTCATAACAATCTCCTTTTTCTTCTATCTTTCCACATCATTACTACACTCATTATAATCTTCTTTATTCTTTCGCGAAAGCAGAACTTCTTTCATATTCTCATATGAAAAAAGCTTGAAGAACATTACTTCAAGCTTTTTTCATTGTTGCTTATTTTGAAAAATAAAGAGAGTGAACTTGTTTTGCAATCTCTTCAATTTTGTTTGACACCTGAGGGATTCCATACCCAACAAACAGCGGAGAGGTTGCAAAGCGAGGAATCACTTTACATGCACTTCGTCCATCATCCAACTGATAAAAAAACAGGTTATAGCTCGTGCAGCTACGATGGAAATGATTAAGCAAATAATGAGTAGCAGCTTGAATATAATCAGCTACTTCTTTATTATGTTCTTCAATATTCGATGTCACAATGTTAAATTCAAAAAATCCCATTCTTGGCTTTGTAGATAAGTTAAACTCGACATCTTTATTTTGTTGAATTGAGATGCCTTCAAAATGTGCTTCAGTAATATTTGAGCTTGTATCAAACGTTTTTAATCCAATGATTTGCATATGCGGATGGCGAAGAGAACCACCTGACATGGGTCCGTGATTTTTAAAGAATAAGACGGACTCATATTTTTTACTCTCAATCATCTGTAGCCAGCGAGTAGTGACAAACGAAAACAGTTTATACAAATGCTCTTTTGGATATTCTGATAGTTCTGATTGACATTGATCTGTTTCGATAATCACAGTTTGGTAAGCATTTTGGAGAACTGGGTACTTGTTTTCTAACCAAATAATTGAATCTTCTTTTTCAATAATGCCTGTTAAGGAGTCCACATCACAGAATGGACAAGGATTTTGACGATTTACAATGGTTTCTGGTTTTTGTGAACCAATTGCTGAATTAAAAAATAAATGAGATGGTTTCATAAGCTTCACCTTTTTAATCTAATTATATCTATTGTAGTAGAACAACTAGAAGAAATCTACTGTTTAGCTTGCTTCGTTGACTTTTTAACCAGATTTTAGTATTATCTTGATATCGAGATAAATTAAAAAAGGAACTGATAAAAATGGATTCAACAGTAAATCGAGAAGAATTAGATCAATCTTTAAAATTATTCATTGTTCTATCAAGAGCGAATCGTTCCGTTATGGAGCATGTTCATAAGTTTATTCAACAACACGGTATGAACCCAACTGAATTCGCTGTATTAGAGCTTTTATATCATAAAGGAAAACAGCCTCTTCAGCAAATTGGTGGCAAAATTTTATTAGCAAGCGGTAGCATCACGTATGTTATTGACAAGCTAGAGAAAAAGAGCTTTTTAGAGCGTGTAGCTTGTCCAAATGATCGTCGTGTCACGTATGCGCAAATTACAGAAGCAGGAAAAGAAATGATTGAAAGCATGTTTCCTGATCATGAGAAGCGCATTCATAGTATTTTATCTGTTCTTACAAGTGAAGAGCAAGAAGTAGCCATTTCGCTACTAAAGAAAATTGGACACTATGCAGATGAGTATACGCCGTCTGAATAAAGCAAAAAAGCATCGGTTTGATGCTTTTTTTGTGTGAGAAAATAGCGATTGCGGATTGTTTAAAGGAGATTATGTAATCATCACGAAGTACATAAATGAGCCTATAAAAGAGAGGGGAAAAAGACGTGACATTTCATCAATATACATATGAAAGACCGGATTTAAATCAGCTGAAAAAAGAGTTTAAACAAAGCATTGGCATTTTAAAAGAAGCTAAAACCATTGAAAAACAGTACGAAGCGATTGAAGAATTAAACGAGTTGCGAACAGATTATAGTACGATGAGCAACTTATGTTATATTCGCCATTCCATTGATACAAACGATGAGTTTTATCAAAACGAACAGGATTATTTTGATGAAATCAACCCTCTGTATGAAGAGCTTATGCATCAATACTACGAAGCGCTTGTTTCATCAAGCTTTCGCGAAGAGCTAGAGGCTGCATTAGGAACGCAGCTATTTGCATTAGCTGAAAACCAATTAAAAACGTTCCATCCGTCTATCATTGAAGATTTACAACAAGAAAACAGACTTTCTTCTCAGTATACGAAGCTTATAGCCTCCGCTAAAATTATGTTTGACGGTGAAGAACGCACTCTTGCTCAGCTGGAGCCTTTCATGCAGTCACCAAACAGAGAAACTAGAAAAAGTGCTGCGACTTCACGCTTTCAATTTTTTAAAGACCATGAAGATGAATTTGATCGGATTTATGATGAGTTAGTTCAAGTACGAACAAAAATGGCAAAAAAGCTGGGGTATAAAAATTTTGTAGAGCTTGGGTATGCACGTATGACTCGTACAGACTATAACGCAGAGATGGTTCAAGCATTTCGCGCGCAAGTCTTAACAGAAATTGTTCCATTAGCAGAAGAACTTAAAAAGAGACAGGCAGATCGTATTGGAGTTGACGAATTACTCTATTATGATGAGTCGTTTGAATTTCAAACAGGCAACGCAACCCCAAAAGGAGATGCAAGCTGGATTATTGAGAAAGGTAAAAAGATGTATAGTGAGCTTTCAGCAGAAACAGATGAATTCTTTGCTTTTATGATGGATAATAATCTTATGGACTTAGTTGCAAAGAAAGGCAAAGCGGGTGGAGGCTACTGTACGTTTTTAGAACGTTATAAAGCACCGTTTATTTTTTCGAATTTTAACGGGACCTCAGGTGATATTGATGTATTAACTCACGAAGCAGGACATGCTTTTCAAGTATATCAAAGCCGAAATATTGGGGTAATGGAATATTATTGGCCAACTTATGAATCAGCTGAAATTCATTCTATGAGCATGGAGTATTTTACGTGGCCGTGGATGGAAAGTTTTTTTAAAGAAGACGCACAAAAGTATAAGTTTACTCATTTAAGCTCAGGCCTTCTTTTTCTACCTTATGGTGTAGCAGTTGATGAGTTTCAGCATGTTGTCTATGAAAACCCAACGCTCACGCCAAAAGAGCGAAAAAATGAATGGAGAAAGCTAGAACATAAATACATGCCTTCTAAAAACTATGATGGGGAAGCTTACCTTGAAAACGGCGGATTTTGGCAAAAGCAATCCCATATTTATAACGATCCATTTTATTATATTGATTACACGCTGGCGCAAATTTGTGCATTTCAATTTTGGAAAAAAGATAATGAAAATCATGAAGAGGCATGGAGAGACTATTTGCACTTATGTAAGCTGGGTGGAAGTAAGTCGTTTACTTCTCTTGTGAAAGAAGCCAATTTGCTTTCTCCTTTTGAAGACGGTTGCGTAAAGTCAGTTGTTGGTGAGATTAAGGCTTATTTAAATAGTATAGATGATCAATCATTGTAAGGAAAAGCGAGCTGAAGTGGCTCGCTTTTTGTTACTTTGTAAAGGAAATGAATGAGAAATATAAAGAAATGAGCATAGTGTAAAGAGTTTGTTAGAAGACTGTAAAAACGCTCTTTTTTCCTTTTTTTTGAACTATAATCATCTCAAGAGCCATGTTGATGCACGTACATAGTGGCTCAATTGATTTGAAAGGGGACAGGTACGATGAGTAAAAGTTTCTTAGTCAAATTATTTGGAGCATTTGCAGCAATTACGCTTATGACAGCATGTAGTGCAGAAGAGGGAGAAGACATGACAGATCAAGAACAAACGGAAGATGCGGAAGAAACAACTGGAGAGCCGGCAGAAACACCAGTTGAGGAAGAAGCCGTAGAAGAAGATACAGAAGAGCAAGATCAAGATGCAACAGAAGAGGCAGAGGAACCAGCTGAAGAGGAAACAGACGAATCAACAGATGACCAAGAAGATAATCAATAAAACAAATAGAAAAAAAGCGACTCCCAAGGGAATCGCTTTTTCCTTTTTCATTATTTCAGTTTAGAAGTGACGCGGATTTCTTGCTGTTCATTGACATCAATGAATACCTCGTTGACTTCTTCATCCGTTAGTAAAAGGTCAGTAATTTGGTCTTCAACATGCTCCTGTATAGCGCGACGCAGTGGGCGAGCACCAAATGCCGGGTGGTAGCCAAGAGATGCTAGTGTTTCTTTCGCTTTATCTGTAACTTGTAGGGCGATGTTTTGTTCTTTAAGCGTTTCTTTTAATTCTTGAAGCATAAGCTCAACAATCTTAACCAGATGTTCCTGTTCAAGGTGATTAAATTCAATAATGGCATCGAAACGATTTAAGAATTCAGGCTTAAAGTAAGCAGATAGTGAATCTAAAACAGATGCATGTCTAAGAGCTGCATTTTCAGATTCAAAGCCCACCGTAATTTTCTTTTCTCCCACACCTGCGTTACTTGTCATGATGATTACAGTATCTTTAAAGCTTACTGTACGACCTTGACTATCGGTTAAACGTCCGTCCTCTAAGATTTGTAGGAACATATGCTGAACGTCAGGGTGCGCTTTTTCAATCTCATCTAATAAGATGATTGAATAAGGGTTACGACGTACTTTTTCAGTTAGTTGGCCAGCCTCATCATGACCTACGTATCCTGGAGGTGCGCCAATTAGTTTAGACACCGCGTGTTTCTCCATATACTCACTCATATCAAGACGAATCATCGCATCTTTTGTGCCAAACATTTCCTCTGCTAGAGTTTTTGTAAGCTCTGTCTTACCAACTCCTGTTGGACCAACAAATAAGAAAGATCCAATTGGACGATGCTTAGCTTTTAACCCAGCACGAGAGCGACGAATTGCTTTTGCAACTTTTTCTACAGCTTCGCTTTGACCAATGACTTTGTCGGAAAGGTTTGCTGACAGGTTCTTCATTTTGTGAGCTTCATTTTCTTGAAGTTTCCCAACTGGAATACCCGTTTTCTTTTCAATGATTGCTTGAATATGCTCAACGGTAACTTCAGCTTTATCTTGTTCTTGGTTTAGCTGCTTTTCAAGTTTTGCTTCTTCATCGCGAAGTTTGGCAGCCGCTTCGTACTTTTCTTCTTTTAAAGCTGTTTCTTTTTCCACAGCAATTTCTTTTAGTCGTTTATCGATATCGTCTTTGTTTGAGATACCTGCTTTTAAGTTCATTTTTGAGCCAGCTTCGTCTAATAAGTCAATGGCCTTATCAGGTAAGAAGCGGTCTTGGATGTAGCGATGTGATAAATTTACACAAGCTTTAATTGCATCTTCTGTGAAGTTGACGTTGTGATACGCTTCGTATTTGTTTTGGATGCCTTTTAAAATTTGAACGGCTTCGTCAACAGATGGTTCATGAACCATCACAGGCTGGAAACGACGTTCAAGAGCCGCATCTTTTTCAATAGCGCGGTATTCTTTCAGCGTTGTGGCACCTACGACTTGAAGTTCACCTCGCGCCAACGCTGGTTTTAGGATGTTACTTGCATCCATTGAACCTTCAGCAGAACCCGCTCCAACAAGCAAGTGGATTTCATCAATGAATACAATAACGTTTTTACGTTGTTGTAGTTCGGCGATTAGCTGCTTCATGCGCTCTTCAAACTGACCGCGAATACCCGTGTTTGCTACAAGAGCAGCGACGTCTAGTAAGTATACGTCTTTGTTCATGAGCTTTGAAGGAACGTCGCCTTCTGCAATTTTTAATGCTAAGCCTTCGACAACAGCGGTTTTACCTACACCAGGTTCACCGATTAAAACAGGGTTGTTCTTGTTACGGCGGTTTAAAATTTCAATGACGCGTTCAATTTCTTCGTCACGTCCAATAACAGGATCAATTAGTCCAGCTTTTGCAATTTGTGTTAGGTTGCGACCAAATTCATCTAAGAATCCACCCCCGTTACCTCTTTGCTGAGGAGTAGGCTGCTGAGCTGATTGATTCATGGCTTGTTCATTTGCTAATTGATTGAATAAATCATCGATGTTCATGAAGTGCCCACCTCCAAATCCAGACGGCATTTTACTTTGTTTCATTAATGATTGATAACATGTATGGCATAAACGATATTGTGATTTTTGTTGATTAGCTTGTACGTTTAAATAAATTGTTGCTTCACGTTGTTGACAGTTTTGACACATCATTTAAAAGACCTCCTTAGAATGATTAAATGAATGTAATCATTGATCAATTAGTCAATTTGACTTTGACTATATTTGACCTTTGTGAGTTCATTATACTTTGACCTTTTTTGACTTTCAAGTGTTTTGCTTACATTTTTGTTTTGGAAGTTATTTCTTATTTTAAGTAGAATATTTTGTGGTTTGTTTATTACCTTTTATATGAGATGTAGTAAGAATGCACGCAACGAGTTGTGATTTTCACTCCGGATTGTTCGCTTTCCACGGGGCTCGCGTTGAACTTCCTCGTCACTCCGTTCCTGCGGGATTTCAAGCTGTCTCGCTGATCCCGTAGGAGTCTCACATCCTCCGTTCCAATCACAGGCTTCTGGAATAGAAGGAACAAGTCCTGCTTCGCTGTCTTTTTGTTTTGAAGGAAGGAGCATACGCAACGAATAATTGTGATTTCCACTCCGGATTGTTCGCTTTCCACGGGGCTCGCGTTGAACTTCCTCGTCACTTCGTTCCTGCGGGATTTCAAGCTGTCTCGCTGATCCCGTAGGAGTCTCACATCCTCCGTTCCAATCACCTTTTCCTTTAATAATTATAAATAAGAAGTATAGGTAATGTACCCGGTTAGAATTGGGCAAAACATAGAAAAGAGAGTGGAATTTATTGACGATGTTGTTTTTTGGCGAGAAGCGATTGACAGTAGTAGGAATAACCCATATACTTCAACTATGTTTAGTGCATAAAAGCATAAAAGCGTTTAAGTGAAAAAGAGATTGAGGGGAACAAGTTAATGAAAAAAGAGATAACATTTGGACAGTCAATTGGGATTGTCGTTGTTTTATTAGGACTTATTTTTGCATCATTATTTTTATTAGGTTTAGCACCACATGTTCCATTGCTTATTAGCATTGTAGCGCTTTGTACCATTGGAGCACTTATGGGTGGTAAGTGGAAAACTTTTGAACATGGCATTGTAGAAGGGATTAAAGTAGGGGTTAAGCCAATTTTAATTCTTATGCTTGTTGGTGTATTAATTGCTGCCTGGATGGTGGGCGGAACGATCCCAACTATTTTATCGTATGGATTCAATTGGATTTCACCGCAATATTTCTTAATTAGCGCACTTTTAATCACAATTTTAGTATCGAGCTTTACGGGAAGTACATTTACAACGATTAGCACGGTTGGAGTAGCTTTATTTGGAATTGGAACGGCTATTGGGGTGAATCCAGGCCTAGCTGCAGGAATCATTGTGTCAGGAGCAGTGTTTGGTGATAAGATGTCTCCTTTATCCGACACAACTAACTTTGCTTCAGGGATTGTTGGCGTTTCTCTAAGTGATCACATTCGCCATATGTTGTGGACCACGTTACCAAGTATTATTGTAACGGCTGTAATTGCATTGGTCATTGGCATAAGCACACATCGAACAGGTGTAAACTATGGAGATATTGAAGCTGTACAAAGTGCATTAGGTGATACGTTTAACCTTAATCTTCTAACACTTTTGTCACCGCTTGTTGTGTTAATTCTATCGATTAAACGATTTGATGTACTCCCTACGTTGGTAATTGGAATTATCATCGCCGTAATAACAGGGGTATTATTACAGCCAACTGTTACATTAGGAAGCATGCTTGGGGCTCTTCAAAGCGGTGGTCAAATTGATTCAGGAAATGAAATTGTAAATGCTATTGTCACAAAAGGCGGACTGGACTCCATGATGTTTTCAGTGTCCCTTGTCATTATTGCGCTAGCTCTTGGTGGGTTGATGCGTGAACTTGGTGTTGTTCAAGCTTTAATTGAAGGATTAGCTAAGCAAGTGCGAAGAAGTGGCGATGTAGTGTTTTCAACAGTTCTTTCATCTATTGGTGTTAACGTTATAACAGGCGAGCAGTATTTATCTATTTTATTACCTGGGCAAACATTCAAGCCTCTTTACGTGAAGTGGAACTTGCAGGAGAAAAACTTATCTCGTACGCTAGAAGATGGAGGAACAGTTATTAACCCATTAATTCCGTGGGGAGTAAGTGGAGCTTTCATTTCACAAACACTTGGTGTTCCAGTTGTCGATTATTTACCTTTTGCATTTTTCTGTCTGCTATGTCCAATATTTGCTGTAATTTTGGGCTACACAGGACTTGGTATTGCTAAACAAAAATAACTTATGATCTAAAAAGCTTTGAATTCTTAATTACTTATTAAGAATTCAAAGCTTTTTATTGTACCAATCATGTTTAATATTTGCTGTTAGAGGTAATGTGAGTAGAAGCTCTAATCTTTCTCTTCCAAAAAAGAGAAAGTAGTAATACAATAAACCATAACGTTTAGTTGAAGAGCTATTTGTGAAGGATTCCACAAAAATCCTTTTTAGCAAACATTTAAAAAGGGTAGAGCAAAAAGAAACGGCTCATCATAAAAAGAGATGAAAGTTAGTAATTAAGGAGAGGATTCTGTTTGAAAAAGTGGGGGTTCATTGTACTACTTACCATCGTTGTACTTGGCGTAACCGCTGTTTTTTATCGAGCGGAAAGCGACGATGTTAATAAAGAGAAAGTGCATTTATTTTCACCTTATGCTAGGAGTGTTGATATATATCAAATCACATATCCAAGCGATGGGTTGCAGGTTAAAGGTTTTTTATTACAGCCAAAAGACATTGTGGATAAAAAATATCCACTGCTAGTTTATAATCGTGGCGGGAACCGTGAGCACGGTATGATTCGAGATAAAACGCTGCGCTACTTATCATCATGGGCGGATAAAGGCTATGTTGTGGTTACAACCCAATATCGTGGTAATGGTGGAAGCGAAGGAGTAGAAACATACGGCGGGGACGATATTCATGATGTCCTTAACCTCATTAAATGGGGAGAACAGTTGCCTTATGTAAACCCTGAACAAAAAGTAGCGTTTGGATATTCTCGCGGTGGAATGATGACGTATTTAACCATGAAAAATGGCATATCCTTTGATGCGGTGGTTGTTCAATCCGGAATTACGGATATGTTTCAGTTCTACGACCAACGGGGTTCTGAAATGAAGCAAGTGCTAAGAGATATTGTTGGAGATCCTAAGGTGTATCCTGAACGATATAAAAGTCGATCGGTTGTGTATTGGAGCGATAAGGTAAATTCGCCGCTTCTTATTTTACAAGGAGATCACGACAAAAAGGTACATCATACGCAAGCAGAAAAGCTAGTTGCGCAGCTTGAAGAACAAAACAAAGAGTATAAATATGTCTTATACAAAGGCGGAGATCACCCACTAAGCAACTATTATAATCAGTATAATGCTGAGATTGACAAGTGGTTTCAACGGCATTTAGTTGAATAAAAGTGGCAAGCATATTCGTCCGTTTTTCGCACATCCTAGAAAGGAACACTATAGAAAAGGATGATGAACGATGACACAATCAAAAAGACAGCAAGAGCGTCAATGGAATGTGCGTAAACAGTCGCAAAATCCACCTCATGGCAAAGTAAAGTCATTTGAAGAATTAGCAGAAGAAATTACGCCAAAAAATAAAAATAAATAATAAAAACCCCTCTAATTGAGGGGCTTTTTGTTTGTTTAGATTAAGGGTTAGTAGACCACATACCAGCTGATTTAATAAAGATACGAGGGTGTAGCTTCAGCTGTGCTACCATGATTTCCGCTAAATCTTCAGGTTGCATTACCTTTTCAGGATTACCGTCTGTTAGGTTTTCCTTATAAGCAAGCTCTGTAGCAACTGTACTTGGTGTTAAAGCAGTTACGCGAATATTGTGTTTGCGTACTTCAAGAGCAAGCGATTCTGTCAGACCTAATAAGCCAAATTTTGAAGCACTGTATGCACTTGTTACAGGAGCTCCTTTTTGTCCAGCAGTAGAGGAGATATTAATGATATCTCCACCGTTTTTCTCAATCATTTGTGGTAAAACAGCTCTTGTAACGTAATAGACACCCATTAAGTTAATATCAATGATCTGCTTCCATTCTTCGGGAGATAGTTCTAAAAAGCCTCCGAATTTTCCGATGCCGGCATTGTTGATTAAAATGTCTGCTTTACCTAGTTGGTTATATAAGTAATCAACGGCTTTATTTACTTCTTCCATTGAAGATACGTCTGCTGTAGCATAAGCAACTTTTACACCCAATGCTTCGACTTCTTGTGCAACGGCTTGTAAATCAGTTTCTGTACGTGCTAGTAAGCCAAGGTTGACACCTTCTTTTGCTAAATCAAGCGCTGTTGCTCGGCCAATACCTTTACCAGCACCAGTAATGATGGCTACTTTTCCTTGTAATGATTGTCCCATCTTTCGTCACTCCCTCTTAATTAAACTATCGTTATTGCTAAAATCAGTTTGCAAATCATGTTAAATGAGTAGCTGAATAAATTAGCAATCCATCTAATCCTACAAAATGTAGAGAACCATTGTCAAAGCTCTTGCTCTATAAGGCGGTTAAAAATACCAAGATAACTGAATAAATTTCCTGCATAGACAGAAACTATAAGGACTTGAAGAGGAACGCTGTGCCGTTTGGAAAATGGAGGATGACGTATGCGAATAAAAAAACTATCAGAATTAAAAAATCGATCTAAAAAGCCTAAAGAAAATGAATCACAACCAATAGCTGAATCTTCATCTTCCGATACTGAACTGTTAAAAAGCGTAAAAGATAACTTGAATGCGGTGAAAGCAGAGCTTGGAGATAGTGCTGATGTGGTTTGCCGCGAGTTTGCCATTTCAGTTCAAGAGAAATTTCGATTAGGGCTTATCTATATTGATGGATTGGCGAGTGAGGATAGCGTACAAGAGTTTACCATGGAATCAATCATGCATAATCATACGAAACAGCTCGTTCATGATGATGGTGCTGTGAACATGTTTGAGCTCATTAAAAATTACAGCTTAGCAATTGGGGAAATTAAAGAGGTGACTCTTTTAGATGACGTGATTTTACATGTTTTATCAGGTGATACGGCTCTATTTATAGAAGGTTATCAAACGTGTATCATTGCTAGTACAAGAGGGTGGGGAGAAAGAGCAATTTCAGAACCACAGGCTCAAACAGTAGTGCGTGGACCAAGAGATAGCTTTACTGAAACGCTGCGCACCAATACGGCACTGGTAAGAAGACGGATTAAATCTCCTAATTTACGAATGGAGTCTCAGAAAATCGGTAAAGTAACGCAAACAGACGTAGCGATTATGTATGTAAAAGGAATAGCTGATAAGCAAGTGGTGAAAGAAGTAAAGTCCCGGCTTTCTAAAATTGATATTGACGGCATATTAGAGAGCGGATACATTGAAGAGCTTATTCAGGATGAAGATTATACTCCTTTTCCAACAATTTATAACACAGAGAGACCTGACTCAGTATCAGCAGGTCTTTTAGAAGGTCGAGTAGCAATCTTTGTAGACGGAACGCCGTTTGTGCTATTAGTCCCGGCTGTGTTTATTCAATTCTTTCAAGCTGCTGAAGATTATTATCAGCGTGCAGATATTAGTACACTCATTCGTATTATTCGATACGTCGCATTTTTCGTAGCTTTATTAACGCCGTCAGCTTATGTTGCGCTTACCACTTTTCATCAAGAAATGCTGCCGTTTAGTTTGCTTATTAGTATTGCAGCTCAGCGTGAAGGTGTCCCTTTTCCAGCCGTAATTGAAGCATTGATTATGGAAGTGGTCTTTGAAGTTTTGCGTGAGGCAGGAATTCGATTGCCAAGAGCCATAGGTTCTGCTATTTCGATTGTAGGAGCGCTCGTATTAGGGGAGGCTGCGGTACAGGCGGGGGTGGTCTCACCAGCGATGGTCATTGTTGTATCCATAACTGCCATCAGTAACTTTGTATCGCCGGCTTACGATATGGCGATTGCTGTAAGGATGCTTCGCTTTGCCTTGGTGTTTTTAGCAGCAACATTTGGATTGTTTGGAATTATTTTAGGACTTATTTTAATGATTCTACATCTGTGCAGTTTACGTTCATTTGGTATTCCATATATGACACCAATGGCTCCATTTGTAAGTAGTGACCAAAAAGATGCGCTCATTCGTCGTTCGTTAAAGAAAATGAATACGAGACCGAAGCTTATTAGCGAACAAAACGTTGTACGTGAACGGTCAAATGATGAGAATTAGCTTTTATAAAGGTGGAATAAGCATGAAACGAATCGTACTTGTATTATGCATATGTCTACTCCCACTATCAGGCTGTTGGAGTAGTCGAGAGCTAAATGAATTGGCCATCACCGTAGCGGTAGGTATTGACGAAGTAAAAGATGGAATTGAGTTAACGGTTCAAATTATTAACCCGGGCGATATTCAAGCCAAAACGCCGACGAATGGTCCCTCGGTTACTACGTACTCGATTAAAGCAGATTCTGTCATGGAAGCTCTTCGGAAAATGACAATTGAATCACCTAGAAAAATATACTTATCTCATTTACGGATGCTTGTTCTTAGTGAAGGGATTGCAAAAAGCGGAATTGCTGAAGTGTTAGATTTTTTCGCGCGAGATCATGAGGTGCGAACCGATTATTTTGTTGTGGTAGCAAAAAATTCACGCGCTTCATCCGTTTTAAATGTCTTGACAACCATTGAAAAAATTCCAGCCAATTATATGTTTGCTGCATTGGAGACGTCACAAAAAGTTTGGGCGCCTACGCGAGGTGTAAAGCTGAATGAGCTTATTAGTAACTTAACGAGTCAAGGCAAACATCCTGTGTTAACCGCTGTTCTTGTAAAAGGTAACCACAAAAAAGGCGGAGATATGGCAAATATCCAGCGAGTTAATCAAAATACCATTCTAACATTTAAAGGTCTTGGCATTTTTAAAGGAGATGAACTTGTTGGGTGGTTTAATGAAAGTGAAAGTAAAGGATATAACTATGTTACCGGAAATGTAAAAAGTACGGTCGTTGTTATTCCGTGTGAAAAAAAAGAAAAATCCCATGACATTATTGGAGTTGAGATGCTGCGAACAAGTACGGATATTAAAAGCCGTATGAAAGATGGAAAGCCTGTTATTGATGTGAACTTAAAGGGAGAAGCAAACATCGCTGACGTAGAGTGCCAGGTTAACTTGCAGGACCCTGCTATGATTACTGAACTAGAGAAAAAAGCGGAACATGATGTGCAAGATAAAATGCGAAGAGCAATTAAGAGAGCACAAAACGAATATCAAAGTGATGTCTTTGGGTTTGGAGAAGTTTTTTACCGCCAAAACGTAAAGGACTGGAACAAGATGAAAAATCGCTGGGATGAAATCTTTGCGACAGATCTAGAAGTGAACTTAAAAGTAGATGTGCAAATCCGTCGACTTGGAACGTTGAATAACTCATACATGAAAGAGATGCAGAATTAGTGCAACATGGAAAACTTACTGCTGTTTTTAGGGGTATTCAGCTTTTTAGCATATAAGGCAATCCGCCTTCTTTATCAACAAAAACAGATAAAAGAAATCGTAATATACAGCAGCTTTTCTACTATAAGAGTGGTAATGTGGATAGCGGTTATTTTTCGAATAACCATTCCAACTCCGCTGTATGCCCTTGAGTTTTGGATGCAGTCCATCATTGATATCTTTTCTTCATTCTATTCGGTGTAGGTGTTCAATATGAGCCAAAAAGAAGTGATAAGTGGGAAACAGTTCTTTACATTAACCCATGTATTCTCCATTGGAAGTGCAATCTTAGTTGTATCTACTTTATTATTAGCTGTGGCAAAGAACATCGCTTGGATTTGTGCAATAATTGGAACAGGAAGTGGGTTAGTATTTGCGAGGCTTTTATTATGGTTAATCCAAAAATACCCTCAATCGACGCTAATTGATATAGCAAAGAAGTCTTGTGGCAAGTATGACCGAAAATCGGTAACTACCTAGTGAGGAAAGGAGAGGAAAGGAATGCATCCACGCTTAGTAATAAGCAATTTTCAACTATTCTCAATGATGCTGCTGTTCTTACTTGGAAGTGCGACCATTGTGAGTATTGGACAGGAAGCACGTCAATCCGCATGGATTGCCGTTTTAGTAGGGATGTTAATGTACCTGCCTTTCTTTGCTCTTTTTACACTTTTATATAAAAGGCATCCAGAAGAAACGTTTCCAACAATATTAAAAATTGCTTTTGGAAAGCTAGTTGGCAAAATTATTTGCATGCTGTACGTGCTATATTTTATTTACATTGGTGCGCGTGTTCTAAGAGACTTTTGTGAGCTATTATTGTTAACATCAATGAAGGATACGCCTCTAGTTATTGTGGGTGGGGTTATGACGCTAGTTATTGCGTATGCATGCTTTTTAGAAGTTGAGCCAATCGCAAGAGCGAGTGTGTTATTGTTAGTTGTTTTTGTTGGCTTCATTGTATTAGTTTTTTTCTTACTGTTCTTTTCTGATGTTATGAACCCAGATCATATGCACCCCATTTTAGCTGAAGGAATCGGTTCAATTTTTAGAGCGGTGTTTCCGCTTATTTTGACGTTTCCATTTGGAGAAATGGTTGTTTTCTTAATGTTTAACCAGTTTATAAAAGGAGAAAAGTCTCTTAGAAAGATGGGAACGCGTGCCGTGGTGATAGGAGGCGTTATGCTTAGTATGTTAAGTTTAATTAACTTAACTACACTCGGACAGCACTTGGTAGAATCATCGACAATTCCCCTACTTGTAACCGTACAGCAAGTGAATATTGGAGATATTATTCAGCGGATGGATATGCTAGTCATTAGTGTTCTTATTATTGGCGGTTTTGCTAAAGTAACGATTTTCGCATATGCAGCTATTTTAGGGATAAAAGATATTTATCAAACCAGGAGTCACAAGCTATCACTCCTTTTGGTTACGGTATCCATTCTGACTACGACTATTTTTATGTCGGATAATGTTGTTAAACATTTAGAGATAGGTTTGAAAATTGTACCAGTTTGGATTCACATTCCCATGCAGTTTGTCATTCCAATCGTAACGCTGGTGATGATTCAATTGAAAAGTAGGAAGAAAAGTAGAAGTACATAGTAATTTTAAATGGAGTATGATATAGTTAAAAGCGAAAATTGAAAGAAGAAATGCCGTGCTCTATGTGCGGGAGAGGTTCGTAAACTCCCTCTATAAAAAACTAAGATCATCAGTGAGATGACAAATGGCGCCGATTTTAGGGGCTTTTTTCCTGTTTCTTTTTTAATATAAGAAAGGGATTCTTAGTTAAGGGAGATTGCAAACGAAGCAATCTCTTTTTTTATATGATCTAAACAACGGAATGTTTTCTTCTTTGACTTTATAAAGGAAAAGGAGACAAAAAAATGAAAAACGAAAAAGCAATTGTTGTATTTAGCGGTGGACAAGATAGTACGACTTGTTTATTTTGGGCGCTAAAAAACTTTAAAGAAGTGGAAACTGTTACGTTCGGCTACGGTCAGCGTCATAGTAAAGAGATTGAGGTTGCGGAAGCCATTGCAAAAGATCTTGGTGTAAAACACACAATTTTAGATATGTCGTTGTTAAGCCAACTAGCGCCTAACGCACTAACAAGAGATGATATTGACATTAGCCAAGAGGAAGGGGAGCTACCGACAACGTTTGTGGACGGACGCAACCTTCTCTTTTTATCATTTGCGGCTGTATTAGCTAAAAATAGCGGTGCACGTCATTTAGTAACAGGTGTATGCGAAACAGATTTCTCAGGGTACCCAGACTGCAGAGATGTGTTTGTTAAATCGCTAAACGTAACGTTGAACTTATCAATGGATTTTGAATTTGTCATTCACACACCATTAATGTGGATTGATAAAGCAGAGACATGGGGACTAGCCGATGAATTAGGTGCGCTTGATTATGTGCGTGAACATACGTTAACTTGCTATAACGGTATTATTGCAGACGGGTGCGGAGAATGTCCGGCATGTAAGCTTCGCAAGAGAGGTCTAGAACAATACCTTGACACGAAACAAGGAGGGGAACAGTAATGCTTCAGCAAATTTACCCACAGGTAGCACATCCTTATTTGTACGAATTAAATAAAGACATGAATTTTGCCGCTGCGCATTTTGTTCCTCATGAGTCAGCAGGAAAATGTCAGCAGGTTCATGGCCATACGTATTTTGTTAATTTAACTATTGCAGGTGATGAATTAGATTCATCAGGCTTTTTAGTTAACTTTGCTACGTTGAAAAAAATTGTTTCTGGTCAGTTCGATCATACGCTTTTAAATGATCATAAAGAGTTGTTTAATGAAGAGGATGCGAATGATTTTCCAACATCTGAAGTGATTGCTCGGAAAATTTATGAACTTGTACAAGCTCACTTAGATGAACTTGAAAATAAGCCAGCATGCGTGCAAGTGTTTGTTCGTGAAACTCCTACAAGCTATGTTGTATATCGTCCAAAGAAGGTGAAGCGAGATGAATAATAAGGTTCCTGTTCTCGAAATATTTGGTCCAACGATTCAAGGAGAAGGAATGGTTGTGGGCCGAAAAACAATGTTTGTGCGCACAGCTGGCTGTGATTACTCATGCAGTTGGTGTGATTCGGCATTTACTTGGGATGGGTCAGCGAAAAGTGACATCCGTCAACTGACGGACGAAGAGGTCTGGCATGAATTGCAAACCTTAGGAGGAGACCGCTTTGACCATGTAACTATTTCAGGAGGGAATCCAGCGCTGTTGAAATCTTTAGATAAACTGATTGATCGCTTGCATGATCATCAAAAGCAAGTCGCGCTTGAAACTCAGGGAAGTCGCTTTCAAGAGTGGTTTTATAAAATTGACGATTTAACTCTTTCACCCAAGCCACCAAGCTCGGGAATGAAGACAAATTACGAAGTGTTGGATGATATTGTTGAACGCTTGCAAAACAATGGACGTAGTCAACATATTAGCATTAAAGTGGTTGTGTTTGATGAAACGGATTTCGATTATGCAAAACACATTCATCAGCGCTATCCATCAGTGCCATTCTTTGTTCAAGTAGGAAATGATGATTTGACAACAACGGATGACGATGCGTTAACTCGTAAATTATTAGGGAAGTATGAGTGGCTAATTGATCTTGTTGTAGCTACAACAGATATGAATAATGTACGCGTATTGCCGCAGGTTCATGCACTTGTATGGGGAAATAAAAGAGGCGTGTAAGCGTTCTTTAAAAAATTTACAAATAAAATACAAAAACAAATATGTACAAAATGAAAAAACGCTGTTAGAATGACAATCGTAGAAAGAGAGGAAACACACATGAGTGGTCGTAAAGAAGAGGAATTAGAAGGTGTAACGCTTTTAGGTAATCAAGGAACAAAGTACTTGTTTGAGTATTCACCAGAAATTTTAGAGGTGTTTGATAACAAGCATCCAAATCGAGATTATTTCGTTAAATTTAATTGTCCAGAATTTACAAGCTTATGTCCGCAAACAGGACAGCCTGATTTTGCTACAATCTATATTAGCTATATACCTGATGAAAAAATGGTTGAAAGTAAGTCTTTAAAGCTTTATTTGTTTAGTTTCCGAAACCATGGTGATTTCCATGAAGATTGTATGAATATTATTATGAATGACTTAATCGAATTAATGAATCCACGTTATATTGAGGTATTGGGGAAATTTACGCCACGTGGTGGAATTTCCATTGATCCATATACAAACTATGGTCGTCCAGGCACAAAGTATGAAGAAATGGCTTCTTATCGATTAATGAATCACGATTTATATCCAGAAACGATTGATAATCGTTAATGAAAGCAGGTTGTCTTAACAACCTGTTTTCCGATGTAAACAACAACAAGGTGAGAAGGTGAAAGAATGTCACAAAGATCAGCATTAGTACTAGGAGCAAGTGGCCTTATTGGTCAAGAACTTTTACAGTTGCTTTTAGATAATCGCTCATATAGCCATGTGACAGTACTTGTTCGAAAGGCACTGCCGGTTGAACATGAAAAGCTACGTCAGCTCGAAATTGATTTTGCAGAGCTTGAAAAGTATGAGAAAGATTTTGCAGTTGATGATGTATATTGTTGTTTAGGCACAACGATGAAGAAAGCAAAAACAAAATCGAAATTTATTAAAGTGGACTATGAATTCCCACTAAAAGCAGCAAAATGTGCCGAAGCAAATCGCTGCCAAAACTTTTTAACCGTTACAGCAATTGGTGCTGATCTTCGTTCCCCTTTCTTTTACAGTAAGGTAAAAGGTCAGGTGGAAGAAGATATTGCGAGTCTGTACATTCGATCTACGCATTTCTTCCGTCCATCGCTACTATTAGGCAAACGCGATGAGTTTCGTTTGTTTGAAAAAGTAGGGGAATACACTCTTAAGTCTTGCTCATTCTGCCTAATTGGTAAATGGAAGAAATATCGACCAATTAAAGCTTACAATGTTGCAAAAGCAATGATGAAAGCGGCTATGGAAGATAAAGCAGGGGTTCATATCCATGAAAGTCAAGATATTTTCACAGGAGAATGTTATTACTCATTTACAAATGGTAAAAAAGTGATTGCAAAGTAAAAGCCTCGAATTTGAGGCTTTTTTTCTTTTTTTAGAGGAAGCTATTTTTCTTTCCTTAAGGAAACTTTTTTAGTTGTGTGAATATAATAAAGTAAAAGCATGAGGAGGAAGGAAATGAAATCGGCTAAAAAAGCACAACAATATGCGTATATGTTGTACAAACTCGGTATTTTAAGTAAAGAGCAAAAGGAAAAGATTTGTAACAAATAACCACCCAGTACTTTGTACTGGGTGGTTATTTGTTACATCGCATGATTGATAATGGTGTAGTTTTTATGGTTTACAACTGTTCGCTGTTCTAAGTCTAAATCACGATAGTTAGTCATATAAGTTAGGTCAACAATTACAGAGTTCTCATTTACTTTTTCTACAATACCTTTTAAACCATTTTTAAATTCAATTACGTTTCCTACCTCTGCAATTTTCATCGCAATCGCTCCTTCATTAGATTATTTTTAGAAAATTTATAAAAGTAAATCTAGTTAACGCTTTCTATTTTCTTTTTCTCAATTTTGCCTTAAATTGGTTAATTAGTAAAGATGTTTTTTTAAAAAATGTAAAAAAAGATGTTTTTTTAAGTGAATTCTTCGACAAAAGGAGGGTAATTCGATATAGTACTGACATGTAGGATTATTTAATGATTAAAACATTAGAAATAGAAGGTGTCAATTATTATGATAAATACAGGGTTAGTATTAGAAGGTGGCGGTATGAGAGGTCTTTATACAACGGGGGTACTTGATTACTTTATGGAACAAGATTTATATTTACCTTATGTGATTGGTGTTTCGGCGGGAGCCTGTCATGCAACTTCCTATTTATCCCGACAAGTAGGAAGAAGCCGTCGAGCTAATCTAGATTATATAGATGATCCACGTTATTTGTCACTGCGAAATTATTTTAAGACGCGTGAGATGTTTGGGATGGATTTTATATTTGAAGAAATTCCAACCAGCTTACTTCCATTTGATTTTGATTCTTTTCACAAGCGAACTGAACAGCTTGTAGTAGGCACAACGGACTGCGTAACGGGAAAGCCTGTTTATTTTGACAATCATGAGGACGATTTGCTGACCATTATTCGCGCGTCAAGCTCGCTTCCATTTGTGTCAAAAGTTGTGGAGTATGGTGGTAAACAGCTGTTAGACGGGGGAATCAGCGATCCAATTCCAGTAAAAAAAGCAGAGAGTGATGGATTTAAGAAAAATATTGTGGTGTTAACACGAAATAAAGGATACCAAAAGAAAAAATCCAGTTCATCTTGGTTTACAAAGCGTTATTATCGTAAGTATCCAGGTTTAGTTAAGGCATTAGAGAACCGCTATAAGCTTTATAATGATACGCTTGCTTATATCGATGAGCAGGAGGAAGCAGGAAATATATTTGTGATTCGTCCACAGAAGCCACTGGTAGTAGGGCGAATGGAGAAAGACCGATCAAAGTTAGACGTTTTGTATAAGCAAGGATATGAAGAAGCTGCAGAACAGTATGATAAACTAAAAGAATGGTTAAAGGACTTTTCGTAGAAAGGAGTACATATAAATGAACGAAGAGGAAGTAATGAAGCAATTAGATGCTCTCCGTGACGGCGAGATTCAAGAGCTGCACGTTCGTAAAGAGGATTTTTTAGGGTTTCAACCTGTGCTTGTAAGAAGAGAGGATTTCAAGCATTTTCGCGGAGTAGCTGGTCGAGGTGGGAACTTTACGTATTATTATACCGAAACGCCTCGTAGTTAAGTTGAAACGCTAGCTTTCTTGAGCAGACGCTTATATAATGAAAGTAATGTGTAGCTATAGGAGGGATTACATGGACGATTTTCGAAAAAGTACAGCACCATTTTATTTTGCAGATTATATATGGAAAGATAAAAATGGACAGATGACATATGGGATGCTGTTAACAAACCGGCCAGCTGACGACCGGGAGTACGACCTCCATTCATTATTAGAAGAAGCGTTTGTTGAGCACAAAAAGGTTTCATTAACAACGGTTTATGATAATAGTGAACAGCTACTGTCAGGTTATGTCCTGGATTTATCAGACAATCAATCTGCGTTTACGTTTATGGACGATACAGGTGCTAAGCTAGTAATTGATTTCTATGATGTTGTAGAAATAGAGCTTGAAGATTAAAGAAGATGAAGCGTGTAAATTTGCGCTTCATCTTTTTTGTTTTGAAAGAAGAAAAAACGCATACAATGGGTTGTGATTTCTACTCCGGCTGCTCCCTTTCCGCAGGGCTCGGTCTAAGCCTAAGCCTCCTCGTAAACTTGCCGGGTCTCAGAGCATTCGCTAGTCCTGCAGGAGTCTCCCATCCTTCGTTGCAATCACAGGCTTCTTCGAGTAGTAGGAAAACTACTTATCTCTATGTATTGTTTGGGTGTGAAAGAGGGCAGAACGCGCGCAATGAGTCGTGATTCTCACTTCAGATAGTTCGCTTCACTCACAGGACTTTTAAGGAAAAGGAGAAGTCATACTCTATATCTTTTTAATTCGATTTTCTAAGAGGAAAGTTTCACATAACGAATGATGACTTTGCCTGATAGGAGTTGTTTTACTCACAATATCTTGGGGGAAAGGTGTGGCATAGAGTACGTTTTGAATAATTGCTTCTTTCAGCAAATGTAGTTATAGAGTAGTTAAATGTGCATTTATTTCTAGAATTGAAATGATTTTGAAGTGAGTCAAAAGTCTGAAAAGGGAAATATAAACAAGGTAATACCTACCTCCTTGCACAAAAAAATTCCTTCATTATGACAAATATATAGGATTATTGTCATAATCGTGTTTGATTCGTAATGTTATTAATCAAACTAAAAGAAATGTAAAGGAATCGTTCGGTGAAAGAGGTACTACGCTATGTTAGAGTAGTACCATACGAATTTTCAGGAGGTATTACCGCATGAAAAAGAGTTATGTTAAGTCTTTATTCATGATGCTAACTGCTATGTTTGCTCTTGGAAGCGTTCAGTCAGTCGCAGTAGCAGAAACGAAATATAAAGTCATTAAGGGAGATACCCTTGGGCAGTTAAGTAAACAATATGGTGTAACCATTGCAGATATAATGGACGAAAATAATCGTACAGACGAATGGATTTATGAAGGGGAAACGCTTCGTATTCCAGAAAAGCCAAACGGTCGAGATACTGATGGGCTAATTTCAGAGTCAAAAGTAGCTGAAGAAGAGAAAGCCGTTAAAGCGGTTGAAACGGAAGAAGTAAGCCAACCTGCTGAAGTAGAAGAAGTTAAGGCCGAAACACAGCCCGCTCCTGAAGGAATGGCCATTTCTCAAGGAGAGAAAGATTTGTTGGCACGCTTAGTAGAAGCGGAAGCAAAAGGTGAGTCGTATGAAGGAAAATTAGGTGTAGCTATCGTTGTCCTAAATCGTGTAGAGTCACAGCAGTTTCCAAACAGTGTTAACGGAGTAATTATGGAAGTGGTAGGGACTAGCTATGCGTTTTCTCCTGTTCAAAACGGCTCAATTAATAAGCCAGCATCTGATGAAGCACACCGTGCAGTGGAAGAGGCACTAATGAGAAAAGATCGCTTAAATGATTCCATTTACTTTTATAACCCTGACACAGCGACAGATGATTGGATTCGCTCTCGTCAAGTTGTAAAAACAATTGGAAATCATGTATTTGCAAAATAAAGAAAGAGGCTGGGACATAAGTAATTCAGCCAATGATAAACCTGAACGATTGAGAGTTTCTCACTTTTAATCGTTCAGGTTTTTTAGTTGATTGTGAAAACAATGTTGGAAACAGGGTGGAATGGAGCGTAGGACACTCGACTCCTGCGGGAAAGAGAGGGAAAACTGAGATCCTGCAGCGCAGCGAGGAAGCTCAGTTTCCTCCCCGCGGAAAGCGAGTGGCCGTAGCGCAATGGAACGAACGTGTTCAGACAAACCAAAAAGATTGGAACAGCTATTGTTCGTCTCTTAGAAGCAATCATTTTGTTATGTCCCAAACTCTTTTAATTTTTGATAAAAATTTCATTTTCAGTGGAACCTTTTGACCCTGTGACCACGAGTCCGATATCTGTATCAGCTTCTAGATTTTGTACAATAGTAAAAGGAACGTTATGTTTGTTTGCTATTTGAATATATTTTGATAAAAAAGAGTAGGAAATCGTTCCGTTTAAAAAGACTTGTCCACTTTGAACGTTAGTGATGGTTGTTTCAACCTCTTTATAAACGGTTGGCTTCATTACCTGTCCCTTAGTTAGAGCAATTTCAATTCGTTCACGTAAAGCAGTGAGGAAGTATTTACGCTCAGCTTGCTTTGTTTCTTGGGTGCCATATAGTCCTCTTTCTAAATATTCTTCGATGTTTTCACTCATAATTGTCACTCCTTCTTACGTATCATTTCCCCATATTTCAATAAAATACTGATAATGAGTAAATTCAGTTCAAAATATTTCCATCTTATAAAATAAAAAAGACAAATACGCAAACCTGGTTTAGAATGAAAGCTCTGACCCAATCATCCATCCAGAGGAGCGTTATTTGTCCAATGAATAGACTATCACATCAAGAAGAAATCTACAATGGCTTAATAAAATGGAAGCTGCCCTTTTATTTCTCAAAACCTGTCATCAACCACTTAACCCACTTTATAGATGGGATGTTGAGTGTGG